>JARRCD010000131.1 GCA_029982875.1 Candidatus Cloacimonadota bacterium
AATGAGAAACCTGCTTTCTGGAGAGCCGTATGCGGGAGAATCGCACGTACGGTTCGGAGGGAGGGGAGCCCAGTAATGGATCGCTCCCCTACCCCTATTCAGATAGCATCCCGCAAAGCCGAAGGTGCTCCCAAGCCATGTGATGGTGATATGACCGAAGAGAATTGGTTGGGGATGATACAAGGGATTAAAACGAAGCCCTCAAATCAAGCCCAGACGCTGCTGTTGATAACTCTTATCCTGGATATTCTTCCACCATTGGCGATGTTCCAGATACCATTGCACGGTTTTTCGGATCCCGGTATTGAAGGTCTCCCGGGGACGCCAACCGAGTTCACGTTCAAGTTTCCCGGCATCAATGGCATAGCGGAGATCATGGCCGGGCCGGTCGGTGACAAAGGTGATCAGTTCTTGGTAACTATTGAGGCGGGTGGAGGGCTCCAATTCGTCCAGGATGGCACAGATTCTACGGACGATATCGATATTCTTCATCTCATTATGACCGCCGATATTATAGGTTTCGCCGCTTTTACCATGTTTGATGATGATATTGATAGCTTCGCAGTGGTCGGTTACAAAGAGCCAATCCCGCACATTGAGGCCTTGGCCATATATCGGGAGGTCTTTATGAGCCAGGCAGTTCAGGATCATGAGGGGGATGAGCTTTTCGGGGAATTGGAAGGGGCCATAGTTATTTGAGCAATTGGAGATGGTCATTGGCAAGCCGAAGGTGCGATGCCAGGCTCTCAGCAGATGATCGCTGGCGGCTTTGGAAGCGGAATAGGGAGAGGAGGGATCATAGGGTGTTGCTTCTGTAAACATGCCGGTTTCGCCCAAAGAGCCATAGACTTCGTCGGTGGAAACGTGGTGAAAGCGAAAGGCTTTTTTCTCCGGCTGCGGCAAAGTGCGATAGTGCTCCAGCGCTGCAGCCAGGAGAGTGGCAGTGCCCATTACATTGGTTTGAACAAATTGCAGAGGACCATCAATGGAGCGATCTACATGGGATTCTGCGGCAAAATTGACGATAGTATCCGGCGCAAAATCCTTAAAAATCCGGTTTACTCTTGCCGCATCGCAGATATCCGCCTGTTCAAAGAAATAGCGTTTTCCGCCATACTGTCTCTTAATCTCTGCCAAAGATTCCAGATTTCCGGCATAGGTGAGGGCGTCAAGATTGAGCACCTGCCCCGTAAAATCAGGGTCCGCAAAAAGCGTATGAATGTAATTGGCACCGATAAAACCGGCTCCGCCTGTTACTAATACTTTGTGCATATATCACCTCAGTTGTTCTAATATTTTCTTTAGCTGCTCCAGCTCTTGCGGGCTTTTATATTCGAGCGTAATCTTACCCTTGCCTTTGGCTTCCGTCACCTTTACCTTAAGTTGAAAAAGGGAACTCAATTTTTGTTCAATGCTACGGGTGAGCGGATTGCTGGGAGCGCTTTCCGATTTATTCTGCAGGTTGTGTACATAGCTTTTGGCTTTCTCTTCTGCTTGGCGCACGGTGAGCTTGTATTTAATCAGATACTGGGCAAAGGAGAGTTGATAATCGGGCTCTACCATGAGTACGGCTCTGGCGTGTCCGGCGCTAAGGGCTTCTGCGCTGATGAGCTCTATCACCTCGGGAGGCAATTTCAGCAAACGCAGGCTATTGGTGATGGTAACCCGGTCCTTTGCCATTACCGTGGCGATCTGAGCATGAGTAAGGCCAAAATCTTCTACTAAGGCTTGATAGGCCAGCGCTTCTTCGACCGGACTCAGGTCTTCCCGCTGGATGTTTTCAATAATGGCCAGCTGCAGTTGTTCCTTTTTTGTTACTGAGCGGATCACCACAGGCACGCTGGTCAAGCCGGCCAATTTTGCGGCTTCCAGTCTGCGCTCACCGGCGATAAGCTCATAATCACTGCCCTCGCTTTTGGTGACAATCAAGGGCTGGATGATGCCGTTTTCCAGGATGGAAGAGGCGAGTTCCTGCAAGCGCTCGGGATCGAATTTGCGGCGGGGTTGAAAGCGATTGCACTTGATCTTTGCAATGGGGATGGTGCCGATTCCGGCATTGACGCTATGCTCGATTTCTGCATTGGGAATCAGAGCAGACAGACCGCGACCAAGATGTTCATTCATCTATATACCTCTTTTAACGGGAACGCTCGAGCACTTCGTTACCCAGATTCAGGTAACTCATTGCGCCGGGGGAGCGGATATCGTAGAGAAAGATAGGTTTGCCAAAGCTGGGTGCCTCGGTGAGTTTGATATTACGGGGGATCACGCTGCGAAAGACCTTTTCTTTGAAATAGCGGTGCACTTCCTTGGCTACCTGCATGGAGAGATTTACGCGTTTATCAAACATAGTGAGCAGGATGCCCATGATGTTCAATTTGGGATTCAGGTTTTTTTGGATCAGCCGGATCGTGGTGAGGAGTTGGCTGACTCCTTCTAAGGCATAGTATTCGCATTGGATCGGCACAATCACATCGGTCGAGGCGGTCATTGCATTTACCGTGAGCAAGCCCAGTGAGGGCGGGCAATCGATCAAAATATAGTCCCAATCATGGAGGATGGGCTGGAGGGCTTCCTTGAGCTTGTGCTCCCGGGCAAATTCATGCACGAGTTCTATTTCCGCTCCAGTGAGATCGATATTCCCCGGCACACAAAAGAGATTTTGCGTTTCTGTGGGTAGGATGCAATCTGCGATGGCCGAGCGTCCGATCAGGGCATCATAGACCTGCAATTCCACCTTATCTTTATCGATCCCGACTCCGCTGGAGGCATTGCCTTGAGGATCAAAATCGATCAGTAAGGTACGTTTTTCCAATACCGCCAAGGCAGCCGCAAGATTCACAGTGGTAGTGGTTTTCCCCACTCCACCCTTTTGATTGACTATGGTTATTATCTTTGTCATATAGTTCAATATAATCCTTAGTTCATCGTTTCATCAGATCACGCTGGGCTATTTTGATCAGTTTGCGTCTGCCCAGAAGCTCGTCCTCCCGACTTAAAATCTCTTCATAGCGGATCCCTTTGAGATCGTCCAGAGCACGGGATTTGTACATCACCAAAAATCCGGAAGGCTTGAGCAGTCTTCGCAGCGGTGAGTAGTAGCGTTCTTGCAAAGGTACCGCCCGGCACAGGATCAGATCAAAGCTCGGTCGTCTGGGCATGAAGGCATAGTCTTCCAGCCGTGAACAAGTAATACTGGTTCGAGGCAAAGACAGAGCTTCAACTATTTCGGTCAGGACTTTGGCCTTTTTATTGATGCTATCCAAAAGCACCATATCACAATCCGGCTCCACAAGTTTGATGGGGATGCCGGGCAGGCCACCGCCAGAACCAAAATCCAGCACAGTGTAATCTGTAAAATCAACACATTCTACGACCAATAAGCTGTCAAGGAAATGCTGCAGCCAATATTTTTCCGGCGGCATTTTACGGGAGATCAGATTCACCTGCTTGTTGTAGCTGAGCAGAAGCTTGTGATAATGGGTAAATTGCCCCATCAAATGAGGGATATCATTAAGATCGAGTTGCTTCAAATAGTCTTCAAATATTTGTTTTTCCTGGATCATGGTTCTTCCTTAGGTAAGTTTCGGATTAAGGCTTGAATAAGAAAGGATTCATCATCTTGAAAGTAAGTCAGGGCATTTTTAGCCGCTTCGCTTTTGTGCCTGCTCAGAGCTCGAACCACCAGAAACCGGAGGCGTTCATTGCTTTGATTTTGGTAGCGCTTCAAGAGCCACAGGCTGTGGGGATCATCAAGGGAACCCAAACTTGAGATGCAAGTGGCCAGATAGCGGCCTGCGGATAAATGCTCTGCCAAATGAGGCAATAAGCGCAGATCATGCTCCCCGGCCAGAAGGGATATAGCAGTTTTGGCCTTGAGCGAATCAGGGTCTGAGACATAGTTTAGCAGCACATCGCTGAAATCTTGATTAGCTCGCGTAAAAGCCTCCAGCGCGCGATATTCCAAAGCGGAGGTATTGGCCAGTTTATGCTCGATGATATAGCTCTGAGCTTCAGCTGCGCGGTCGTTCAGGATCTGCCGGGCAGCCCGAACTCGCTCAATCGCAGAGCCCACTTCCCATTCTGCAGCAGCGGCAAAGATCTCTGCGATGTCGGCATCAGGCTCCGGAGGAGGTTCCTGTTCCTGGGGAGCTTCTGCTTCCGATGCGGGTAATTCATTTAGCTCTAAATCACGAGCGAGACCATACGTGCCCTTTGTCCAGGCGGAATTATCTTTGTGCTCAGGAGCAGAGTATGTATCTTTACCTCCGGCATCCAGGAACAACCCGATCCCTCCGGTATTGCGGGCGAGATTGGCATAACCATAGTTTTGGGGATAATTGCGTTCATAGCGGTCATTCCCCAATTTATCCACAAATATGCCCAAGGAATTTGTGAGTCCGAGTCCACACCCACCTTCGATAGAATAAGCATCATCTCCGGCCGCATCGACGAGCATGCCAAAACTCCAGTCATGACCGGCGCCCTGTCCGGGTCCGTGACGGCTGTAATAGGCATCGTTGCCTGCGGCATCATAAAGGATTCCGCTTGCCATGTGGATTCCGGAACCTTGCGGATAGTAGATGGCGTTGTAAATATCATTACCGCCTTCATCGATCAGGATTCCGGTGGAAAACCAGTAGCCCACGCCCTGAGCGTAGACGCCGCCGATATATTTATCATTCCCGGTCTGATCATATAAAAAACCAAGTCCGCCCGCAAGATAGGGTCGCATACCAAAGCCCATGCCCTGTCCCATGGTGCGATAGTCATTTGGCATTAAGGGAGCATGAAAGTATTTCCCTCCCAGATAGTAACAATCAGCGCCTTCGTAATCCGCCAAAATGCCGGCGCCATAGGTGGAAGCAAAAGCCTGAGCCATCGCATGAGCGCGATAGGAATCATGCCCTTTGTAATCCAGGAGCATGCTTATTCCGGCGATAGCAGCACCCTGAGCAAATAAGCCACCGCTATAGTTATCATCACCGCTTTCATCTATGTGCAATTGTGTCCCGCAGACTGCAGCAAAGCTAAAATCTCCCAATTGATAGAGATCATTTCCTTGGCGATCGCAGGAGAGCCCAATTCCCCTAAAGGCAAAGAAAGCCGGGTCCTGCGAGCGGTAAAGATCAGCACCGGCGTGATCTATCTGCAGGAACAAGGGATAGCTCCTGCTGGTGGCAAAGCTAAAATCATAGATATCGTTCCCTCCGCTATCGATCAAAAGGCATACCGGAAGCTCCTTCATGGCCTTAAACACCTTTGCGGAATAGTGATCGTCGGCATCGCTGCCTATGATCATGAGACCGAATTTACTCTTATACAGGGTAGGATGCTGCAGTTTGAAGCTCACGTCAGAGACCTGCTGAAAGAGCTGAGCCATAGCCATTGTAGCTGCCCCCAGAGAGCTAAAATCCACTTTTTGCAGCAGTGAGGCAAAATATGGCATATCAATCTCTTCCAGATAGGGAAGAGCATG
>JARRCD010000132.1 GCA_029982875.1 Candidatus Cloacimonadota bacterium
CGCGTAACGAAAGGCAAAAAGGAGATGTACAATGAGCAGAATCATTAAGTTAACCAGTATCGCCATGTTGGCGGTACTCTTCACTATCGGTTTAGCGGGTTGTTTTGGCAATTTCGCCGCAACCCGTAAGGTTTACGATTTCAATCAGAGTTTTGGTGGAAAATGGGAAAACGAGGTTCTGTTTTGGGCAATGAATATTGTACCAATTTATATGGTTGCTGGAGTTCTCGATGTCTTTGTTTTCAATACCATCGAATTCTGGACCGGCAGCAATCCCATTGTAATGGCTCCCGGAGAAGAAGTGATCAAATATGCTTCCCAAGATGGTAAGAATTTCAAGATCACAATCCGTCAGAATGAAGTTATCGTAGAAGACCTTGCAAACCCTGATCAAGAGTTTGAGCTTAACTACAAACCCTTGGAAAAAACCTGGTATTACCAATCCGAAACCGGGCCCGTAAAAATCGTCAGTGTCTCTGAAGACAAAGCTGATTTTTATATGCCCTCCGGAAAAGTGCATACCTTAGTAAAACCTCAATAAGGAATACGTAATGATCGACAAAACAAAACTCTCAGCCATCCTGGATAAGGTTCGCCCCTCCATCCAGGCTGATGGCGGTGACGTGGAACTGGTAAATATCCGCGATGATAACGTGGTGGAAGTACGCCTCAAAGGCACCTGCAACGGCTGCCCGATGGCCACTCTCACCCTCAAAGCGGGAATCGAAAGAATCATCAAAGAAGAAATCCCTGAGGTTGCGGAAGTAATCTCAGTGAACTAACAATCTACTCATACAGCTAACCCCCTCCGGCAGTTTGCCCGAGGGGGTTTTTATTGTTTACTGGGGAGCAGCTGGGAAGTTGCCCCTAAAAGGTGAATTCTACAGATAACGCGAAGGAGCTGATCACTTCACTATTTCCCTTGATCTTGCCATCTCGATTGGTATCCACATACATCTCATTGTAGCGTCCTACCAGGTCGGCTGTTTCTGAGATATTATAGACCAATCTGCCGGAGATGGTAGCATTGCTGGTGCGCAATTTGCCAAAGTCCAAATATGGCACATAAGCTTGGCTATAAGAGATACTGGCTTCTTTGAGCCGCATCACGTTGTGGGGATTGGCAGTAACATTAGCCCACAGGGATTTGCCGGTGTTCATATCTTCCCCATACATATCCTGAAATGCCACTTTGATATAGCCCAGGTCCATCACATTGGCACGTAAAAAGCTAAACCAACCCAAGGCATTCTGGGCAGCTGCAAGCACCTCTTCTTTGGTAGTCAAGCTATAAGTCCTAAATCTATCAGTCTGTTCTACCGATACCTGCGCGCGGTTTTCCTCGTATAGCCGATCAAAATATCCCGGTAAAAACTCGTCCGAAAAGCTGCGAAATTCAAACTTGACGTCAAAGATGGAAAACCTGCTGGAAAAACCGGGGAAGATCACGCCGTGACCGTATTTATCTATGATGGCATACTCGCCATAATGGTCCAGATTAAAGAGCGGAGTCTCTATCAAAGGCAGGATGTAATCCACGCTGAAGATATTGATGTCTTTGTTGCCGGAGTATTTTTGGGCTTCATCGCGATAAACCAACCAATTGAAGTCAGTGGAATCTGCTCCCGCAGTGATGCCAGGATAGGTCTGCGCAACATAGTCATTGACGCTGGGATGATCGATCAGGCCGGTGCCATTGATATCGGTATCCACGTTGTCGGCAATGCCATCATCATCTGTATCCCGATATTGGTCAGGATTGCTGGGAAATTTGTCATAAACATCGGGATAACCATCTCCATCCTTATCGGGATACTTGCCGTATTGATTGCGGTCGGTGCCGATATTAATGCCCAGCTTAAGCTTCTCCAGTATGGGCACCTTTGTATAATAGAAGGGATCGGCATGGATTCTGCCTGCGATCACTTCATTCTTGTAGATGTTGTGCGTGAAAAATTCAAATCCCGCTCCCGCATAAGGGAGATTGAGCCCCACATATCCACCCACGTTTTTTACTTCAGGATAGCGCAGCACATTAGAGAAGTGATCAAAAATCAAGCCATGTCCCAGAGTATATGATGAGATGCCACCTGCTTTGAAATAAAAGGGATCACTCCGGTTTGCCCAACGCACAAAGAAGATCTTATTTACATAGTCTTCCCAATCTTGCCAGTCTTCTTTGCGAATCTCACCGTCACTTGTGATCAACAAATCGATATCCAAACCAAAGCCAAACTTGCCCAGACTGATCTCCGGACGCAAGCGGAATTGAGAGTAGGTCTCATCCCCAATATTGATGGCTCCCACCACGCCACTCATACCATAGTTAAAGCCCTCAGAATCTTCATAATTATCATCTTGAACGGGATCTCCCGGAATTGTCGGCTCCAAACCTTGCGCCCAGAATAGCGCAGGCAACATCATAAATAGAATCAAGCAAGCTTTTAACACCTTATTCTCCCCATTTTTGTCTTTGTTTCAAGTCTTGCATGATTCCAAAATGTGTCAAGCTGATTTTTGCAAGTATGAGCTGCACTTACCATTTCTCCCTTCTCAGATAAACCCTGCACAAGGATTATTTGCTTGACAACTTCAGCAATCCAGCATTTTGTGGAGAGGGATTACAGCAAGGGGGAGTTTCTTGCCTATCAGCATAATACACCAACTAACCCCGAGTCAGGAAAAAGTAAGGAGAACCAATGAAAAGTAACAGCTTAATATTGCTGGTTTTGGTCTTGCTCCTGGTAGGAGCATGCACTCTCAACAGGCCAGTGTGCGCCACATCCAATCCCATTGGAGATAAGGTGGGAATGCATATTAAAAAATCTATCCTATTTTTTCCCCCTCTACCAAATACTGACGCAGCCATTCTCAAAGCAGCAGAAAATGGTGGTATTACAGAGATCTCTACGGTTGATTACAATGTTTCCTGGATGCTGTTTTTCGTTGAGTACAGAACGATTGTAACCGGCAGATAAGCAATGAAGAAAATGGTATATAGCATCCTGCTTTTAGCGGTAATTTTTGCCTCCTTATTATTGAGCGCTTGTGCCGGAGTAGATGCTTCCGTATTGGACACTGCAGAGTGCATGGGCAAGGGCACTTGGGGCGCTGGCATAGCTTACACAATGGGGATTCGGGTGCCGGAATGGATAGAGATTGATCCCGAAGATATCTATGACAGCAATTCTGCCACTTTTTTACGCTATGCCGAGATAGAATACGGCGTAGCAGATGATATAGATGCCAAATTGCGTTTTGGCATCGGAGCTGATTCCAACAGCGCCAAGCTATTACTCAAGAAGCAAATCGATAAACATGACACTCAGAGTACTGCCATAGTCTTGGGTGGGGCCTATGCATCGGCAAATAGTGATGTATGGGAGCCGGTAGAGCATTATGGCCAGAAAATTGATTATACTTTGTATAGTGCAGAAGCTCAATTCCTGCTTACCCAGGAGCTTAGCCCTGAATATGATGCCACCATAGCCGTGCGCGGCAATTTCCATACCTTGCAAGAAAAGACCGAGGGCATGGATCTGGTCAAAAAGGAATTCTACCATGCGGGGCTCAGAGCGAATATCAAGCGCTCTCACAGAGGTTTTTACGGGATCTTTGAAGTGGGAGTAGAAGCGCCTTTGAGCGTTGATGGCTGGCATCAAGTTTACCCCTGGACAGGAATTAAAGTGAGCTGGGATTTTAAAAAGAAGAGATGAAAGAAAACAAAATCTACGTCTTGGAGAGCATGCCTGTGCCAAAGGCTATTATGAATCTGGCCATCCCCACCGTGCTGAGCATGTTGGTAAGTATCCTTTACAATCTCACTGATACCTTCTTTATCGGCAAATTAAACGACCCCTATCAGGTGGCGGCAGTATCGATCTCGATGCCGCTATTTACGTTGCAAATGGCCATGGCAGGGATTTTTGGCATTGGAGGAGGAAGTTATCTCTCGCGGCTTTTAGGACAAAGGGATATGGAAGCTGCCCAAGAGGCTTTGGCTACATCGGTTTTTTCGGCAGTGTTACTATCGGTAGTTTTGACGATTGGTGGGATCATCAGTATCCCCTGGTTTTTTAACCTGGTAGGAGCCACCGGGATCACTCTGGAATATGCCTCCCAATACATCCTGTACATCCTGATTGGTTCTCCCTTGATCCTGCTGAAGTTTACCTTGGTACAATTACTTCGTGCCGAAGGGGCAGCCAAAGAGTCTATGATTGGACTTTTCATTGGCACCGGCATGAATATCCTGCTGGATCCTCTCTTCATCTTTGTCTTTGATATGGGAGTAACTGGAGCCGCCGTAGCTACGGTCTTGGGTAATGGATGTGGTTTGCTCTACTACGCCCTGTTTTACATCCGCAAGAAGAGCTTGGTAACGCTTACCTTCAAGCATTTGCGCCTGCGCTGGCAGTGTTACAAAGAAATCCTCAAGATCGGGATTCCGGCTTCGCTCTCGCAAATAATGCTGAGTGTGGGAAATACTATCGGCTTCCGCTTGGCCTCCGGATATTCGGATTTCCATGTAGCTTCTATGGGCGTAGCTTCCAGAGTATTTACCATTCCCATCTTCATCTTTATCGGCATCTCTACCGGAATACAAGCTTTGGTGGGCTTTACCTACGGAGCGCATAATTACCAGCGCATGATAGAGACCATCCGAACCTCCGTATTGATCACCCTGAGCTGCAGCGCAGTACTTACTTTGGTCTTTGCCATCTTTCCCAGAGAACTGATCATGATCTTCATCAAGGATCAAAAAATCGTTGATATCGGTACCTTGATCCTACATGCCTACGTCTTTGCCATCCCGATTGCCTCAGTGGGGATAATCATGATGACCAGTCTTCAAGCGATGGGAAAAGCTTTGCCCGCTTTGATCGTTTCCCTCTCCCGTCAAGGCATCATGTATATCCCGTCGATCATTATCTTAAATAAGCTCTTCCAATTTGAAGGTTTGGTTTTTGCCATGCCCTTGGCCGATCTTTTAACTACTATGCTCAGCTCAACCATGCTGATCCTCATTATCAAAAAGCTCAAAATACCACAGCAAAAGGCGCTGGAACTCGATCCCGCCACTTTGGTAAATGAATCTTGAGTTACTAAAATATGCCCCCGGCACCAGCGCTTAAAGGGTAATTTGTCAAAACGAAAGGGAAAGACCTGATCTATTTCCCATAAGTTATCGCATGAGGTTGACGCAAAGGGGGCGAAACGCCCAAAACGCATAACGCATAACGGATAACGGATAACGCATAACGGGTAACGCATAACGGATAACGCATAACGCATAACCTCTCCTTATAAAAAAAATCTGTGAAATCCGTGTAATCTGTGTGAGACCTTC
>JARRCD010000133.1 GCA_029982875.1 Candidatus Cloacimonadota bacterium
CCGGATCGAGATTGCTATTGTTCCAGCCCGGCAGCTCTTCCACGACAGGACCTTCGTTGGCACTGCCTTGAGTGAAGGTGATGGTGTTCTCGCCCACTGGGATGGGATCGCCTTCGGGATAGTTTGCCACAGCTTGCATATCTGCCATAGAACGTGGGGATACTTGCATTGTAGCGTTGTACTGGCCGACCAAAGCTATGATATCAAGCGTGTTTTCCGGAATGCTTTCTCCTGACATATCTGTGTCAGGGAAAGTACGCAAGGTATATGTAACTCCATCCTGTACTATATCATAATTCGCAGCATAATTGCCAAAAGTACCTGTTTCGACAAAGCTGACGTTTTCGAGTTTTACCAATTTAGCCTGATCGTCACTTGTCAAACTTGCCAAAGTGCGAAGTTCGGGTGTCACTGTGTTACCGGAAGAAGTAGCAGGTCCCGGATCAGCAATTGGCAAGAACTGGAGCATGCCGTAATAAAAGTTCAAAGTACCATAAATCCCCGTAATGCCATCATAATCATTATAAGAAGTTGTAATGTTACCCGGAGCGTCATCAATCAAAATAGCAGCAGTTCCATCCTGAATATACTTTTGATTGCGGTTTGATTGTTGGAAAGTTAGGATTGCTTCACCTTCCAGCTGATACACTGTTCCATCGGTAGCTCCGTTACGTAAAGCAGCTATATCAGCTACGGCAACCGGGAAGTAATAGGTGGCTGATGCAATCAAACTGGGAGAATAACCGTCTGCGTAAGCGATAGCCTTTACAGTGGTTGTTGTATTAATTTCAAAAGGATTGGTGTAAATTGTTCCTTCTGTTTCGCTGGGTATGTTACCATCCGTAGTATAGCGAATCTCAGCATTAGGGGTAGTGGTTGAAATAGTCACCATAATAGGTGTGTAATTCAAGCCTTCAGCAGGGCTAATTACCGGCGTCTCAGTGATTTGCTCCCCAAAAGTGTGGCTGCCCAAGTAATTAAAGGTGTCCTGAGGGAATACAAGCCATTCACTGTCCTCGGTATTCGTTCCAGCAGCAGCTGACCAATCCGTATTGCCTTGGGAAACTGTAGGTTTGCGCACCAAAGTATGGTTCTCTGTAGCATTTGTTATCCCTGCAACATCCCATTTGGTTTGAGTACCAATAACACCAATCACATCAATTATTTCGTCTCCCGGAATGTAAACCAGAGCAATTGCATCATCCCCATTGAAATAAGTCACGGTTGAGGTACTGTTTGCCACATCAAGAATAGTTTGATTTGAGCTGGAATTTGCTGTTACATAAACAGCTCCCGGGGTAAGCATTCCTTCCATAGTCAAAGTGTTGCCAGGATCTGAAGCGCCATTAGAATAAAGCACCATTTTATAGTTGCTGAGATCTACGTCTTCATCCGAAGGATTATAGATTTCCAAGGCTTTGTTATTGCTGCCACCTTCAATATATTCACTGAAAAAGATATTGTCGGCAGGGAGCGGTGGTTCATTAACAGATCCATAAAGCGCTATGGACTTATCCTCAGCTCCAGGGCTGGTGATATAAATGGTTCCTTCATAGCTTGTTATGCTAAGGCCTGCAATCAGACGTACATAGATTGCTGTTTCAGCCACTATCCCATCAACAGGACTAAGCGTGATGGTATCCCCAAAATTCAGCATACTGTCTGTCTTGATCTCGAAGCTAGTGGTAGCAGTGACAGTGACGTCAGAAGTAAGATTAACTCCAGAAAGCATGAAAGATTGTGCGGCCGAAGGACCTTCTCCCTCAAAATAATCTAAATCTATTAGCTCAGTGACAGAAGTATTTAATACTGGAGAACCTGATGGATCAATCCCAGTTAATAGAATATTTTTGATTCTAACTCCTCTGCCAGATTCTGCAGGGCGTGTCCACCTGAATTTTAACTGGGTAGTATTCAATTCACCCAATAGCCAATCTCCAGAAGGTATATAGCTACTAGAATTGGGGGTCTCTGTTATGAATGTAGTCGCTTCCCAAGAAGTTCCATTATCCATTGAATACTCTACAAGAGCAGCATTCGCAGTTCCTGTACCGTATGTCGCCACATCAAAGCTAAGTGTCAAAAGTATATAATCTGCAACATCAATAGCTTCACTGATGATATAGTCTTCGTTAGTATCTAGTAACCAGTAAGAACCTTTATAAACAGGTTGGCCGCCTGCATCAGACAGTTCCCAGCCTTCTGGCTCAGTGCTGCAGTCGTTTTCCAATATGACTGTTTGTCCCCAAGCCATACCGATCATCAGCAGGCTGAGGGTAAAAACGAAAAGTAATTTTTTCATAATTCCTCCTTGAATTACGTACATGTTTATGTATTATGTTTTTACAAAGACAAAGACAATGTGAATGTTCTGCATAATTTGGCAAGTTTTTTTTTCTTAACAATCCGGAAATTCAGCTTCAGCCGGAGATAGAATTGGGTTTGAGCCTGGTTTGATAGACATTGGGGGCTTTTGTGGCGGGAAAGTGCGGCAGTTGCGATGGCGGAATGCCGTAAAGCTGAAATATCGGCACTGGGGTGCAATGTCCGGTAGGCGTCCAGCCCTAAGAGAGTGAAGGCAATCCGGATGCCCAAAAAAAAGAAAAGAGGTATTACAAATGAAAGCCAAACTCAAATACGGAATCGCTGCTTATAGCGGGACCATCGACGACATCACCTTCTCCAGCTACAATGATGGAGCGGTCTGCATTGCCCGCAAATGGGTGATGCCTACTTTGACTATCAACAACGCCGAGCTCGGCTCTGCCGCCAAGAATCTGGCTGTGCTGTACGCTGATTGCAGTGAGGAATACAAGTCTGATCTACGCACCTATGCTGATCTTTATGCGAGGCAGATTTCCGGCAAGCGCAAATTGCCGCCCAATGGTTACAGTCTCTTTATCAAGATGTTCTATGCCTTTGCTGAGGCCAACGAAGGCACCGTGGACTTGAAGAGCGTTACCTATGGTGATGTAAGCTCTCTCTTCCCGGATGTAACTACCATCGCCTCTGCGGTTGAGGCGGGATTTTTGCCTCGGGTCAATGGCGCTGATTTGCTCATTGCGACCATGTAAGGGAGGCAGTAATGAATGAGAACTTCAATCCTTTAGCCCGGGAATTGGCAACCCGCATCAACGCTCTGGTAGATATCCCTCTGGTGAATGAGGAAAATGAACAGCTCTTCTTTGAACTGATTGTGACGATCTTGCTGCAACTCTTCTTTGACACGCTGGATTCTGAAATCTAAACCCTGAAACGAGGCCTTCGCCAATTGGCGAAGGCCTTTTTTTTTGATTTTCGGTATAAAAATTGTATGTAAGAAAACCAGAATAAGTGGAGATAAAAAATGAAAATAAGATTACACTTTTTGCTCTTGATCTGCATCATGATGGCTGGCATCATTGCTTTACAAGCTATTGACCAGAGTGCATCCGGGCTTGGTTTCGCCTGGGATGATCGCTTTACGGAAACTCCTCCACCCCTGTCACCGGTACGGCCGATAGCAGAATTTGAACCGGCCTCCCAGGTATTGATTCGCTATCCTCTGGGCATTCCAGTTTCTCTGGTCGTGGAATTGGCCAATACGGCGGAAGTGCTCTGCATCGTGGGAACTACATCCCACTACAACAATGCGATCAGCACTTTCAACGCTGCTGGAGTGAATATGGATAAGGTGAGCTTTATGGTCACCAGCACGGATTCTTATTGGACGCGTGATTATGGACCCTGGTTTGTTTACGACGGCAATGGCGAGTATGGGGTAGTGGACTTTCAATACAATCGCCCCCGTCCTGATGATAATATGATACCTCAGCTCTTTGCTTCGGCTTATGACTTGCCCTATTATGGGATGAATTTGTATCAGACCGGTGGTAACTACATGACCGATGGCATCAATACGGCCGCACAGACCCAGATCGCCTACAGTGAAAACTCCGGTAATCAAAACTACGTAAACAACCTGATGCAGGAATATTTGGGCATCACTTCCTACCATGTAATGCAGGATCCGAATAATACCTATATCGACCACATTGATTGTTGGGGAAAATTCCTGGCGCCGGATAAAGTGCTGATCCGCAGCGTACCGGAAAGCCACCCGCAATACGATGAGCTCGAAGCTGTGGCAAATTATTTTTCCCGGCAAATTAACGCCTGGGGTTATCCCTATCGGATATATCGGGTAAATACGCCGCAAAATCAGCCTTATACAAATTCTCTGATCCTGAATAGGCGCGTTTTTGTGCCGCTGATGAATAGTCCCTACGACGCCACTGCTCTGCAGGTTTATGCGGACGCTATGCCGGGATATGAGATTATAGGTGTCGAGGGCAGTCCCTATACACCCTGGGAAAGCACAGACGCTTTGCATTGCCGCGCCCATGAAATCCCGGACGCGGGGATGCTATACATCGCCCATCAACCTTATTTTGGAACTCAGGATTTTAACCAAGAATACGTCTTCATCAGTGACATCATAGCGCACAGCGGAGCACCACTCAATGCAGATTCTCTTTTTGTGGCTTATCAAGTCAATCACGGAGAATGGCTTTTCAGCAGCTTCAGCCCGTTGGCTGCAAATAGCTATATTACTTCGATCTCGGGTTTCGCCCCCGGCGATACTATCCGCTATTACATCCAGGCTGCAGATCATAGCGGACGGAAACGAACTCAGCCCGCTTTTGCCGAATTGGACCCCCACCTCTTTGTGGTGGAAGGCGATAGCCAAGCGCCTATCCTCAGCCACAATCCCATTGAAACTATCGCCGCTGAGGAAGTGACTTTTACTGTGATCGCCGAAGATGAATCTCAAATTACCGAGGTGAGTTTCAATTATTATGTGGATCAAGGACCTCTCCAGCAAGAAAGCATGATCTTCTGTGGCAATAACATCTATCTATATAACATGCAGCCGGATTTTGAGCCGGAAGATCAATATCTCTATTATCAAATTAAAGCCGAGGATAGCTTTGGCAATATCAGCTATCTCCCCGCCGCCGATGAATGGTATCCAGTGCAAATCCTGCCCGTGAGTAATGCCGATCCGGAGGCAATTCCCCCTGCAATATCCGTGGCGCTCTACCCCAATCCCCTCCGAGCGGGACAGCAGCTTAGGCTGGATTATGAACTGGAGAAAAGCAATGAGATCCACCTTAGCATCTACAATCTGCGCGGTCAATTGATCTATCAGACACAAACATGGGGAAAAAGCGGCAGCATGATCTGGGATGGGCGGGATCAGCGTGGATATATTTCCACAAATGGTATTTATTTGCTCCGTTTTGAGGCCGCAAAAGAAGTCCGTAACTTCAAGGTAAT
Source organism: Candidatus Cloacimonadota bacterium (assembly GCA_029982875.1). GTDB lineage: Bacteria > Cloacimonadota > Cloacimonadia > Cloacimonadales > Cloacimonadaceae > UBA5456. The sequence goes on from JARRCD010000133.1 coordinate 5,320, forward strand.
AAAGGCATATTAAGGCAGTGTCTCAGAAATTCCAC
>JARRCD010000134.1 GCA_029982875.1 Candidatus Cloacimonadota bacterium
CCAAGATGAATTCCGGTTGGTTTTAACCACCGGCAATCGAAGTAGTTAACCAAACCTTACCACCCCTCGTCTCCTAATATTATTGGAGCTTTCGGGGGGATGAGTAAGGACCAGGCTTTCCAGGAATCAGGTCTAAAAAATACTGCTTTTGCCGGTGACTAAAGTCGACCGGAATTCATCTTATTTCAAGGATCAGATCGCTTAGAATACGGTGGCTAAAGCCGACCGCCTATCATCTTATTTCCGTGTAATTATTGCTTGGTATACTGTGACTAAAGTCGACCGGAATTCATCTTATTTCAAGGATCAGATCGCATAGAATACGGTGGCTAAAGCGCACCGCCTTTCATCTTATCCATTCAATCATTTCGCAATCTCGCCATCTCGCCATCTCGCCATCTCGCCATCTCACCATTTCCCCATTTCGCCATCTCGCAATCTCGCCATCTCACCATTTCCCCATTTCGCCATCTCGCAATCTCGACTTTCTTGACTGGATTCCGGTATGGGCAGACAAAGGATATTGTCAGGCAGATAATGATGCTTTCCTGGTTAATAGTAAGGTTCGAGCTGCTATGGTTGGTTTCGCAACAGATATTAAAGTCTTGATCTTATATGAGGGTCCCAGACAAGAAGGCTGTTACAAACTTCATCTCTGTATTAATCCTATTATCAGGATCAAAATCCATGCGATGGATGAAGCTAAAAGTGCATTATACTCTTTGTTTTTAAGATATTGCCGATATGACCAAGGATTGTTGATTTTGGCGATATCTAAATGATGAGGAGCAAGTAATCCCACTTTGCTGGTGTAATCCACCCATTTTTGTTGGTGCATCTCTCGCATATCAATTTCCTCTTTCTTGATTGTAATAGGATATACCAGGAGGAATAAAAGCAAGATGCCAACCCAACAAAACAGGTCATTAAGTAATAAACCAAAGCCGACCGCAACCAGAGCCGACCCAAGATAGAGAGGATGCCGCCATAATCCATAAGGACCTGTATCTGCTATAATCATTCTTTTGTGCACTATACCAGCAGCCCAGCTGCGGATTATATTGCCTAAGAGAATTAACACAGAGGCAATGATATATATGGTTAAGTTGTGACCATGCAGAGGACGGATTCTTATCCCATTAAGCAATAATTCAATTAAGCAGACAATGAAAATAATACGAGTTATATTTAATCTGTTTCGCGCAATACGATATATCGTTGTATTAGAAAGCATAAAACACCTATATTTATGTTAAGTTCCCAAGGTTGGTGTAAATACCAACATATTGATTCTCTGGTTGTTTGAGGGCATCTGAGATCCCTCGCTACGCACAATCTATGTCAGGCCAAATGACCGGCTTGCATCGTTTTCTCTATCTCATTACATGTCAAGTTCTTTTTCATCAAGCTCAGGTCTCCCCAGTTTTAAAACCAAGTATTATCCTTTGCTGGGAATCTGTCCATTTGCTCCCACATGCGAGAATATATACCTTGTTACGGGGGCAAAGTGGAGACTCAAGGCCTTGGTAATTGTGTAGTAAACAAATCCTATGCTCAGCGAGATCAGGCTTTTGGGATTGGATATCTTTTATGCTCCAGGATGCTAAGCTGAGCAATAAAGCAAAAAGTATCGATAGTTACCGCCCGGGCCAAGATTAAAAGCGCTTTTGGCAAGCCTGGCAAGAAATTCTCGCATAAAGAGCTTGACTAAATATCCCCTCTTGGTGTCTATTGTTTTTAAAAAAAGACAACACGGGAGTATATCATGCGTTTATCCACAATTTTGGTTCTCTTTGTCCTGGTTACAGGCAGTTTATCCGCACAACCTTGGGAAGTGGATAATTCTATCTTCAATCCCTCAGGTATCCCCAGCCTCAGCTTTTCGCAGCCCAGATGCAACGATATTGATGAGGATGGAGATTTTGACTTTTGGTTGGGCAATACCAATCGATCACCTCTCTATATTCAAAATGATGGCAGCACTTCCGAGCCGCATTTTGTCGTGGGAACGGATTACCTGGCAGGTATCTCCTATCTTGCGGCCGAAGTAGCTGTAAATGCAGATTTGAATGGAGACGGAGTGCTGGATCTGATTTCCGGAGGTTACACTGGTCTGCATTTCTTTGTGGGCTCAGCAAATTTCGGCTATACCGAAATAGCGGGCTTTTTCGGTGATATTGATGCCGGAAGTTATCCGGTGCCTGATCTTGCCGATATTGATACCGATGGCGATCTGGACCTCATTCTGGGCTTTAGCGAAAGTGGTGCAGTGCGGCTCTATCCGAATTCCGGAAGTCCGGCTGCAGCCGAATTTCTCGAAGCTAATGCGCAAATTCTTACGGATGTCGGTCTATATGCCTATCCCGTTTTCTGCGATTTTGATAACGATTTGGATTACGACATCCTGATCGGCAGAGATGTTCATGGCTTTGTCTATCTGCAAAATGACGGCAGCGCTACAGATCCGGAATGGAACGACAACAGTGCCCTTTTTGCCGGTTTGGGTAATGATACCTACTGGAATTCAGGAGATCTTGCTGATCTGAACGGTGATGGCTTGTATGATCTGCTCTATGGCACGGCATCCGGGCCGCTGCAGTGCTATTTCAATAGCGGGAGCTCAGCCGCCCCCACCTGGCAGGAAAATACTGCTCTCTTTGGCGGCACTATTGATGTGGGTGGCGCCAGCTCACCCTTTTTGCTGGATTTTGATGGCGATGGCGATCTGGATTTGCTAACGGGGACTCAGATGGGCGACATCAAATATTTTGCCAATAGTGGCGGCCCCTATGATCCTGCTTGGGTAGAGGATAGCGACTTCTTTGCGGTGATAGATCACTCCATCTACGCCGCTGTCACCGCAGGCGATCTGGATGATGATGGACTCAATGACGTAATAGTGGGGGATCTGAATGGGGGTTTGTATTACTACCGGAATACCGGAACTGCCCTCGTGTACAATGCCTTTGCCTTTATGGGGATAAATGTGGGGGGATGGTCCTGTCCCAGACTGGTTGATCTGGATCACGATGGCGATCTGGATTTGGTTGTGGGCGATGAAGATGGCTATCTCAGCTATTTCGCCAATACCGGTACGCCAGAGCAAGCCATTTGGGAGCTTCAGAGCGGCTATTTTGCCGGTATCGACGTAAGCTCCAGCGCATCTCCCAGCTTTGCGGATCTGGATGAGGACGGAGATTTGGACCTGGTGGCGGGAAGTTCCTGGGGAGATTTGTATTGTTATCTCAATGAAAATGGCTCCTGGGTGAATAATAACACGCTTTTTGCCGGAATATCCACAGATCAAAACGCCGCTCCAGCGCTGGTGGATCTGGATCATGACGGGGATTATGACCTGATCTTGGGAGATTATGACGGAACCTTCAAATACTATCGCAATCTGAAGTATTCATCTGATATCTTGAATCCGCCGCGTAATCTGACTTATGAATACCAAGAAGGCTATCTCATCTCTTGGGAAGCTCCCGCTGAGGGCAGCACCTCACCTTTTGAATTTTACAATATCTATCTGGATGGAGAGCATTTGGTTAGCAGCCCTGAGACTTTTTGGCTTTTCGATAGCCTGGAGCTGGGGGATTATCTTGTGGAAGTAACTGCCCAATACATTGGCGGAGAATCCATTCCGGCGGAATTGCAGCTCTCGGTGGTTTCCAATAACGATTTGCTGCAAAGCCCCATAGTTCTGCAAAACTATCCTAATCCTTTCTCCAGAGAAACTACCATTAGCTACAGCGTGAAGGAGGCGGGACCGGTTTCTATCAAGATCTACAACCTCAAAGGCCAACTGGTGAAAGCTCTGGTACAGGAGAGTAAAGCTGCGGGACAATACCGCGTTGTCTGGGACGGCACCGACCATAATCATGAGAGAGTCCTCAGCGGGATCTTTCTCATTCAGATGAAAGCAGGGCGATATAGTTCTACACGCAAGATGATAATGATGCAGTAAGCAGCTTAGAGAAGCTGATGGCGATAAGGTTTTCCGAACTTATGATCTTATCTATGAGCCTCCGCTCAGCGCCTCTCGCAACAGCTTCCCGGATTTGAAAACTTAGAGGGAGGATTGAGAGTGCTTTCTCATCTGTTATGCCGTGATCCAGTTATAATTTGGGTTTTCAGGCTACCACTAATAAGATAAGGAGCAGCTATGAACGAAGAAAATGTAAAGCAAAAAGCCAAGCTTGGACTTTCCCCTGGGTCCTTGGTCTTCACCGGCATTCAAAAGATGTCTCAGGTGGATCTCACTCTGATTTCTTATTCTGAAGAGGAAGTTTTAATCTCAAAACCAGCATCAGTAACCGAGGCCATCCAGTCTATCCAAGCTTATAAGGGCAATTCCTGGATAAATATTGACGGGCTTCACAACGTGGACTTAATTGAGGAAATCTGCCTCTATCTGGGTGTGCACAAGCTCACCATCGAAGATATTCTGAGTGTAAATCAACGTCCCAAGATCGAAGAGTACGAAAATTACTTACATCTTGTCCTCAAAATGCTTGCGCTGGAACCCCCGGATAATAAGATCACGTATGAGCAAGTGAGCTTTCTTTTAAAGGGAAACGTGCTGGCTACGTTTCAGGAGAAAACAGGGGACGCTTTTGAATACGTACGCAAAAGGATTTCCGAGGATAAAGGCGTGATCCGCAAAAAAGGGGTGGATTATCTGCTCTATGCGCTGCTGGATGCGATCGTAGATTACTATTTTGTGGTGCTGGAGAACATTGGCGAAGAACTCACTCAGATCGAAACTGAACTTTTGGAAAATCCCGATAAGAACACCCTGAATAAGATTCACCTCAGTCGCAAAAACTTGATCTCTGTGCGGCGCTCAATCTATCCATTAAGAGAAGTGGTAGGCAGGCTTGATAAGATCGAAGAACCAGTCCTTTCTGCTGGCTTGAGCATCTATATCAGAGATCTCTACGATCACACCCTGCGCGTGATGGAAAACATCGAGGGTTTTCGGGACACGGTTTCAAGCCTGCTTGATCTTTATATGAACAGTATGTCCAACCGCATGAACGAGATCATGAAAGTGCTTACCATCATATCCACTATCTTCATCCCCCTCACTTTTATTGCTGGGGTCTATGGCATGAATTTCGAGTATATGCCGGAATTGCAGTGGAAATTAGGCTACTTTGCAGTCTGGGGATTGATGATCTTGATATTCATCGGGATGCTGATGTATTTCCGTAAGAAAAAGTGGTTGTAAGAGAACTTGTTATATATCTATAGCTCGAAATAAAGCCTCAGGTTAAGGCGATCTTTAGGGCCTGCCCTGCAAGGCCAGGCAATGATTGTGAGATCTCCTGTAGGAATG
>JARRCD010000020.1 GCA_029982875.1 Candidatus Cloacimonadota bacterium
GACTTAAAGCTCAGGCAAAGTCAAGATTGACAAATGCCTTCAAGCTGATTGGGGAAGGCGAGGGTGACCAGGCAGAGCAAAACGAAGCAGGAAAATTCTTGACAGAAAACTGCTGGGAAGTGAAACTGGTGAAAATGCGTAATAAGGGAGTATGAGATGAATATTGATACGATGTTTACCCAAATCAAGGAGCTTATCCACTCTGGAGCGGGAGCAAAATTCGCGTTTGGCAATCCTGTAAAAGTTGGCGATCTTTCCTTACTGCCCGTAGCGCGCGTAGTATTTGGCTTTGGTGGTGGAGGAGGACAATCTCCGAAGCAGAAGAAAGAGGAGCCTGATACTGCTGAACAGTCTCAGCCAAAGGAAGCAAAGGAAAACTTTGGCGGTGGCGGTGGTGGCCACATCAAGACAGAGCCGGTGGGTATTTATACTATCAAAGGTGAGAAAATTAAGTTTTATCCGATCGTATCGGTACGCGAGATTGTAACGGTATTTGGTATCATGATCCTGCTCTGGTATAAGCTTAACAGATTGCGGCGCAAGAAAAAGAAGTGATCGCAGGACCCAGATTTCAGAACAAAGGAAAAATTCATGCTTAGTATCTTCAGTCCCTCAAATTATGCTCCCTTCAATATCGCCTTGGAAGAATATATCTTCACTACTTTCACGGAAGATTGTTTTTTACTCTACATCAATCAACCTTGTATTATCGTAGGCAGATTTCAGAATACCATCGCTGAGATTAACTATCAATGGGTGCAGGAGCACGATATTCCCGTCGTAAGAAGGCTGACGGGAGGTGGGGCGGTGTTTCACGATCTTGGGAATCTGAATTACAGCTTTTTGATGCAGACAGACGAGAGTGACAATAATGGTTTTTCCAAGTATACGGCGCCGATATTGGCGGTTTTGCACGATCTCGGAGTTCCGGCCCGGTTGGAAGGACGTAATGATCTTACCATCAATGGTTTGAAGTTCTCCGGAAATGCCAGGATGGGGCAAAATGGCAAGACCCTCCAGCATGGTACTATCCTTTTCTCTTCTCATGTAGAATCCTTAAATCGGGCCTTGAAAGTAAATCCTATCAAGTTTTCGGACAAGGCAGTGAAATCTGTGCGGGCACGGGTTACCAATGTGAGTGATCATCTGCCCCAGCCTATGAAACTAAATGACTTTATCGCCTTGGTGCGCGCTAAGGTGCACAGTATGTATCCGGACACCAAAGATTACTATCTCACGATTGATGATCGCGAGAAGGTGCAAGCGCTGGTAGATAGTAAATATGACTGTTGGGATTGGAACTTTGGTAAAAGCCCGCAGTATAATCTGGCCAATGCAATTCGGACAGAATCCGGTACCATTGAGTTTTATCTGGATGTATCCAATGGCATTATCAGCAGTCTCCGCATTTTTGGAGATTTCTTTTCAACACGGGATCTGAGTGAATTGGAAGAACTTTTTAGTGGAGTCGAACATACTCCAGAGCGTGTCCGCGAGGTCTTTGAAAAAGGTGATTATCGCGCATATTTTGGTCCGGTGGACTTGCAGGAATTGGTAAAAGGTATGTTTTAGCTACCTTGATAAATGCAGAGAATAGATTATTTTAGAAATTAAACTAATATTCAATTAGGAGAAAGGATGCAAAGATTCTTGATATTGGCATTATTAGGTTTGGTCTTACTTGGGATTTTCGCCTGTTCCGGCGGCTCAGATGACAAGATGATCGTGAAATACGATGTGGAGCTGAGCATGGTTCGTAAAGCCAGTGACATCAATCAACGTTATCAGGCGCCGGTAGCCGACACCCTGGAAATAGTGCGTTATGCTTATGAAGATGACCTCTTTCGTAGTATATGGAGCATGAATGAAGCAGGCTGGAACCTGGTGCTTTACAATAAAAGTGAAGCAACTCTCACGATAGATTGGGATAAGGTTACTTATATGGATGTCGATAATATAGGCCACAAAGTATTAGCTTCGGGCACAAAGTATAGTATGCGCAACGAAGCTCAGACGCCGGCCGTATTGCCCAGACGGGGAAACCTTACTGAGACCCTGGTATCTGCCGATCACGTATATCAATCCAGCACCGGAATCTGGACCAAACGTCCGCTCTGGCCGGTGGATTTTGCCGAAGCGCAACGCTACAAGGGTAAATCGGTTCGCTTGATAGTACCCTTTACCGTGGAAGGTCTTACGGCGCAATACGAATTTATCTTTACCATCAAAGATGTGCGCCAGGTAGCTTCCAGCACCAATCCCTGGCAGTTATATCTCGTGGATAGAGCCTTGGGCGTAAGTTTCTGAGTCAAAACAATGTTTATTCCAGGGGCTGGGGCAGAGAGCTTTGCAAGAGCCCCTGGCTTTATCAACTCCTGAACCTGCATTAGCAGCATAAAAAGAGGCGACATGGATACTCAAAACACTCTTGCCAGATTTGCCGAATTCATCAAAGGCGATGTAATCTCAAATCTTATTACCAGTATCATAATCATCATCTTTCTGTGGGTCTTAAACAAAATCGCCCATAAAATAATCGAAAAGCGGGTGGGGAACTTGCGTAGTAAGTTTAGCTGGCGCAAGAGCAGTACTTACACGTTTGTGGTTATCGGATTGATCTTGGTGGGGCGTGTATGGTTTGAAGGCATCCAATCTCTGGCCACCTTCATGGGTTTACTGTCTGCCGGTATTGCGATCGCCTTGAAAGACCTCTTTTCTGATCTCGCAGGTTGGATCTTCATCATTACCCGCAAGCCTTTTGAGGTGGGGAATCGCATCCAAATAGGAGAACATTCAGGCGATGTGATAGACCTGAGACCCTTCCAATTTACTATGCTGGAGATCGGGAACTGGGTACATGCAGATCAATCTACAGGCCGGATGATTCATATTCCCAATGGCATGATCTTCACACATCCACTCAGTAATTATGATAAAGGGTTCAAATTTATCTGGAACGAGATTCCGGTTTTGATCACCTTTGAAAGTGACTGGCGTAAAGGCAAAGAAATATTGCTGAATATAGCCAACAATTTGGCTTTGGACATCACTCCCGACGTCAAAAAAGAGCTCAAAGAAACCTCTCGTAAGTATCTGATATTTTATAACAAACTGAGTCCAGCTGTCTATACCTCTGTGTTGGATAGCGGGGTTTTGCTCACCATCCGCTATCTGAGCGAAATCCGTAAACGCAGGGCTACCACCGAAAAAATGTGGGAATCTCTGCTGGAGGAATTTGCCAAGCACGACGACATTAACTTGGCCTATCCCACTTATCGCCGCATCCAATAAAGATAATCGCTATCCCGCCTTTGCTATACTTAGGTTTGTTCGGCGCTTCATGGAACTATTCGTAGGAAGCGATGTCATATTCATACAAAGGTACCATCTCACCACTCTACCGGGCAAGCGATAAATTCATTAAAAACGGAATGAATGTGTGCTGAGATATCTCGTCCCATAATTACTGCTTTTGCCGGTGACTAAAATCGAACGGAAATCATCTTCTTCCCAAGTACTGATCGCTTGGGGTACGGTGGCTAAAGCGCACCGCCTATCATCTTATTTGCAGGTTCTTATTGCATGGGATACGGTGACTAAAGTCGACCGGAAATCATCTTCTTCCCAGGTACTGATCGCTTGGGATACGGTGGCTAAAGCGCACCGCCTATCATCTTATTTCCAGGTTCTTATTGCATGGAATACGGTGACTAAAGTCGACCGGAAATCATCTTATTCCCAAGTACTGATCGCTTGGGATACGGTGGCTAAAGCGCACCGCCTATCATCTTATTTCCAGGTTCTTTTTGCATGGGATACGGTGACTAAAGTCGACCGGAAATCATCTTCTTTCCAAGTACTGATCGCTTGGGATACGGTGGCTAAAGCGCACCGCCTATCATCTTATTTCCAGGTTCTTTTTGCATGGAATACGGTGACTAAAGTCGAACGGAAATCATCTTCTTTCCAAGTACTGATCGCTTGGGGTACGGTGGCTAAAGCGCACCACCTATCATCTTATTTCCAAGTTCTTTTTGCATGGGATACGGTGACTAAAGTCGACCGCCTTTCATCTTATCCATTTAATCGCTCACCATCTCACCGAAATTAGTAGGCGGTACGGCGATTTGGAGACCGGAATGCCCGTCAATTGGGAGACCACGCCATCTCCTCCGAAATGAGCAGGCGGTATTGCGAACGCCTATACAGGTTTTTCTTTATTCATAGTGCGGACATGGATCACGGGGTTCACCTCCCGAGCTAAAGACTATCACTCTCTGGATTTCAGGATAAACTGTAAACACGCAAACTCCCCCTGAGATAATCCCGCTTGACACATAAGCACTGCTGGATTTAAGGGATTAAAAAATATATTCAGGAGAAATGCTATGTTTCCGATTAGTTTTGGCAGCGATAATCACAGTGGAGTCCATTATACTGTGATTTCTGCTATTCAACAGGTAAATACCGGATTCTGTCCTGCTTACGGTGATGATCCCCTTAGCCAGGATGTGCTGGCTCAACTGGAGGCACTTTTTGGTGGAGATTGTAAAGCAGATTTTGTAATGACCGGAACGGGAGCAAATGTACTTTCCCTGCAGAGCTTGGTTAATTCCTTTCATGCCATCATCTGCGCCGAAAGCGCTCATATCAATGTAGATGAATGTGGAGCCGTGCAAAAATGTACCGGAGCCCGCTTGTCGCCTCTTAAAACTCCGGATGGGAAGCTCACTCCGGGTCTGATTGCTCCCAGGCTCTTAGGTGATCGCGATCAACACCACTCCCAATTCCGGATCATCTCTGTCTCGCAAAGTACCGAGTATGGCACCCTCTACAGCCTGGAAGAACTCAAAGCGCTGGCAGATTTTGCGCATCAACATAAAATGTATCTGCATATCGATGGCGCGCGCCTGGCAAATGCTGCGGTGGCCCTGAATACGGATCTGAAAAGCATGACCACGGATATTGGCGCTGATATAGTAAGCTTTGGCGGCACCAAAAACGGCTTGCTCTTTGGAGAGGCTATCATCAGTTTCTGCCCCGAGCTCACCGGGAATATGAGATTTTTCCGGAAACAGTGCAATCAGCTCTTTTCCAAGATGCGCTTTATCGCTGCTCAATATGAAGCCTATCTGGATAAAGATTTGTGGCGCACTAATGCCAAGCATGCTAATGATATGGCCACTCTTTTGGCAAAACGCCTGGCGGATATTCCACAGATCAAGATCACCCAAAAGGTTTATGTGAATTCCGTATTTGCCACCATGCCCAAAGCCTGGATCAATCCCCTGCAGGAGAAATATCTCTTCTATACCTGGGATGAGAGCAAAAATGAAGTGCGCCTGATGTGCTCCTTCAATACCCTCGAAGAACATATAAACGAACTGATCAACAGCATCCAAGCCCTGGCAGGATAAAATCCTATTTGCTAAGTGGGATATTCCAGTTATTCTATTAAGTAAAAGTATGACCATAAATGGAGTTGATCATGAAGATATTAGTACTATTTTATTCGACTTACGGACACATCTACCAAATGGCAAAAGCCGTGGTAGAAGGAGCAAAGAGCATTGCTGGCACGGAAGTGGTGCTGAAACAGGTACCCGAAACCCTGTCCTCAGAAATCTTGAAGCAAATAGGCGCGGAGGAAGCACGCCAAGCCTTTGCCGATATCCCGGTTGCGAATCCGGCTGAGCTGGCAGAATATGATGCCATCATCTTTGGTACTCCCACCCGCTTTGGTATGATGGCTTCTCAGATGAAGGCCTTCCTGGATGGCACCGGCGCACTGTGGGCCAAGGGTGCCCTCGTCGGCAAGATTGGCTCTGTCTTTAGCTCGACCTCTACTCAGCATGGGGGACAGGAAACCACGATATTGAACTTCCACACGGTGCTCTTGCATCAAGGCATGTTGATCGCCGGCTTACCCTACAGCTTTGCCGGACAGTCTACTATGGAAGAAATATCGGGAGGCTCTCCCTATGGCGCCAGCACAATCGCCGGTCCCGATGGTAGCAGAAGCCCCAGCCAAAATGAACTGGACGGTGCCTATTTTCAAGGGCAACATGTTGCCAAGATCTTGAGCAAGATGAAGTAATGCCCAATCTTACATACCGGCCGCATAGCTCAACCTGTGCGGCTTTTTCTTTGCCCAAAATTCTTTTTGCGCCGAGCGGCTGAATAGATGTTCCGCTAATATAGAATTATTTTTTTTACAGATCGGGTATTTTTTATGCTGAGTTTTGCCAGATAGAGGCCCGGGCTCAGGCCTTTTCCACTTAACTCACGGGGATCCCAATCCAGTTTCAACTCGCCGGTTACTGTTCCTGTCATGCTGTAGACACATTGTCCTTTGAGATTGAAGATTTGCAGAATGTAGGGTTCCGGACTTTTTCCAGTTTGTAAAAGAAAGCTCAGTTTCCCGTGAGATGGATTTGGATAGATGGCCTTGATCCCAGGAGTAAAAGGTGACTGATGGGGGTCAGTATTATCGGTGGGGAAAGAATATTGAGCCTGAGCTTCTTCACTGGGGATCCAGTCCTGATAAAAAGCTTTGGCTTTTACCAAAGTATTTTCCGAGATCAGCATAGCTTCTGTATAGAGGTTGGACAGCATATCTGGGGTACTGCCATCCAGAGTATAGTAGATTTGGGCCTGATCTGTGGTGCAGATTATCTGCATTACGATGGGGTTGTTGTAAAACCCTGATGCTGGGGTAAATACCGGAGTAGATACTTGCAGAGAGAAAGTGAAATCTGCGCTCGTGGTTACGCTGGGAATCCAATCCTGTAAAAATGCTTTTGCTTTAAGAGTGCAATCTGAGAATAAAGTGAAGGACTCATTGTACAAGGGAGAGTTTTCATCTGGTTCGCTGCCATCAGTAGTATAGCGGATTTGAGCGTTGAGTGTGGTGCAGCTGATGCTTACCATTTGCGGATCATTAAAATTGCCCCCGGCGGGGGATATTTGTGGGCTTGCCACCTGCATCTGAGCTTCAAAGACGGCAGAACTGATGAGGCTTGGAAGCCACTGGTTATTATCTAAAAAGGCTCTTGCTTTTATTGTGACCGTGCTTTGAGCAGGCAGGTTAAAGGGCTCAATATACAGAAATGACGTTTCATCGGGCAAACTGCCGTCAAAAGTGTAGTAGATCTGTGCATCAGGCTGATCACAGTTGATGCTGACTAAGGTTTCCTGGTCGTAAATCCCACCCGGAGGATCGATTTGAGGGCTGGGTATTTGATCAATATCACCTCCGAAATTGATCAGATAGCTATCCTCAGGTAGGAATCCTATGTTTGTTCCCGGATCCGAAAGCAACATCTGATCTGTAAGCTTGATCATTTGTTCGCTGTAATCCCAGATCTTGAACTGTATCTCTTCGCCAATGTCTTCACTATAGATAATCAGATCACAAAAAGCCATCCCGTTGATCAGCTGAATGGGTACTTTGCCACGCAATTGCTCGGTCCCACCAATCTCCACTACTGCAGCCAAGATGTCGTCCATTTCAGCATCAGTATCATCGATTAAAACCCGGGCTGCCAGCTGCATCTGTTCGGAAAGAGCTTGCACTGTTCCCCAAGGATCGACTATATCTTGAGGATTAATGCCATTGATTGGGAAAAGATTATCCGGATAGGAGCCCAGCTCACCATCTATTTCGGTTAGGATATTTTCTTCAGAGTCATACTGAGTTAAGGTATCATCGTCCCAAACCCGAAAGTGGATTAACTCGCCATTATTTGCACAATAAATCTGCAGCAGACAACCGGAAACACCATCTATCACCAGGACATTGGCTTTGCCGCGTAATATATAATTGCCTTCCAGGGCCACAAAAGCCCCAAGTACATCTCCTTGGGCTGCAGGTGAGCCGTTAATGCTCACCTGCGCCATTACTATCATACTCCCTGGGTAAGTGACTGGCTCGCCCCAAGGATCTTCTGCATAAAGCATGCTGCCTGCGAATAGCAAAAACAGCAGGACAATAAATTGAAGCTTCATGTCAAGCGGGATTACTTAATCAGCATCAATTTGATGCTTTGATTGGTGTTACCATTCTTCAGGCGGCAGAAGTAAATGCCGGAAGGCATATTGCGGCCATGACTATCCATTCCATCCCAAACCAGATTCATGGTGCCGGGGTCTTGCTTGCCACTCAGCAGTGTGGTCACCTTTTGACCACGGATATTGTATATTTCTACTTTAAGATCCTTGGCATCTTTGGCAATTTCCAAGCTGATGCTGGTGGAATGATTGAAGGGATTGGGATAGACATTACTAAGGCCCGTAATCAGTTCCGGTGTTTCAGGATGAGATTCTGTAAGCATAAAGAAGCTATCGTTGCTATAGCTTCCCGTGATCCTGCCGGGACTGGTTCTGAGCCCAGGCTGCAGAACCAAGGTTTGATTGGTAGTTTCCAGTTTGAAAATTACCTGTTCGTCGGCTGTATCTGTGAATATCTGCATCAGCGCACCCTGTTTGCCATTTACTTCTTTGATTGTGCTAAGTCCCCGCAGTTCGTTTCCGACCCACGCGGTGACGGTTTCGCCGGCGTGAGTTTCTTCGGCAAAGCCCAGCAAAACGCTCTGAGAATCAGATTTGAGGATGAGATTTTCCGGCAAATCCTGGTTATCTACAAGCATGTCACGCTCCGGAATTCCTTCGGGATAGATCAGTGTAGCAGCACTGCTTAGCTTCATCCAATAGGAATTACCTGGATACATGGTCTGCAAAGAGCTGAAGGGATTACCCGGCTCGTAGATACCTTCCTCACCCTTGAGTTGGATCAATTGGTCACTAATTGAGGAAATGGCGTGGTAAGCCGGAATCGGAATCTGAGGCAAATAGGAAACCAAGTTCCATCCTGCATTGAGATCCAGAGGGCTATCTGCTGGGATCGGATAGCCGCGAACCGTAATCGTATGCGCTGCATCCATCCTGGCATAATACCCAACGCCATCCTGCAGCTGACTAAGCGTGCTGTAAGGATTTCCTGGAATGTGTACCCCGGCAGGAGTTGTGATCCGATCTAGATCAGAATATGCATCGCCAAAGATATTGGGGATCAGCTGATCGTGGTGATGAACATTTAGAGAGAACATGTTCCATCCGGCATTTAGCTGAATTTCTTGCTCCAGACTGCCGATTGCATGCAGCCAAAATGGAGCATCCGGCCAGCTGCCGATATTTCCATTAGGTACAGAAATGATGGTTTCCTGAACTTCCAAAACCTCGTTGCTGCTTTTGTGCCAAAGTTTGAAATGAACTTCTTCATTGCCAGCGTCGGTAAAAATCTGCATCAGACAACCGGTAATCCCCGAATTATGCTGCAAAGTAGCGATACCGCGCAATTGATCTTCATTGGTGTCTATATCGGTCACAAAAGCCGCTAAGACATCACCTCCTGCAGCAGCTTCATTATCGATCATAACTGCTGCCATTAGACTCATACTGCTGCTGAGCACTGCTGGTTCTCCATAAGTGAGAGTAAAAGGATCCACAGGCTCATATTCTACTTCAGGAAATACTATTTCCAATTCGGCAAACATTACCTGACCACCGTTATTGGTTGTGTGAGCAGGTGGATTGACGGCATTGGCACCCCAAGTGTAGTCATTAAAGAACATCAGGCCAAGACGACCAATCTTGTTTTCCCCCTCCATACCCACATATTTCACTAAGTCTGCAGGGTAGACCCACATGGGCTTTATGCTGCTAAATTCAGGCACTTCAACGCTGTTCAGCTTGATAGGTTCACTCCAGTTGTCGCCTTGATTTGCGGAAACCGAAATAAAGATCTCCGGAACCTGGACGTAGGGCAGATAGTCCGTGCCGCCATCCTCGTTTGCACATTTAGCCCGTCGGCTATCCTGCCAGACTGCAACCATCATACCCTGTGCATTAGGTTCTGTGATCTTGATATTGTTGTAATAATGCATCATCTCTCCACCATGCAAGGAGCTATCCCAGTGCGGGAAGGGGAAGACGGTTTCAGGTTGAATATGGTGGGGCCCTTCATCCTGAGGAAAATATTCAGCAACTCCCCAAGGAGCAGAGGTATCCCAAGGAGTCCAGGCTTCGTTAAAATCATCCTCCTCATTCTTCTGAGGATAAATCTCAGAGATACTAAAGCTTTCGAGGGAGGGGTTATAAATGATGGATTTTACTACTTGATGCTCCTGCCAATATCCGCCATCATTGCTTCTTAATGCCCAGATGCCGGGAACTATAATACGGCCATAATTATCCGTGATGGCATTTAAATGGGAGGAATTGGTCAGCGCCCAGAAGAGCTGGTCATTGGTATATGGAGTTCCGAAATCATTTGTAAAATACAAATTGCCAGCGGGAGTTGCGGGAGGATTCCACGAAGGAATTTGGCTGGATCCAGAAATTCTGGTCCAAGTCCCTTCTCCAAAGTTATCACACATAAATACGTCAAAATCGGGCTCGATAATCACATCGTTAGTCGCTGCTTCAACACTGGTATGATATCCGGCATAATACAGATTCCCCAAGTTATCAACCGTAAGAGCCAAATGTGGGTTACGCCAATCTGCATCATTATTCCATGCATCAAGCTCCGGGATATTGGTGTAGGACCAATTTAGCGGACTGCCGTCCTCAATGATGGCACTGTTAAAATCAGCATAGGCAATATACACATTTTGGCTGGGACCCATAGTATGTGAGATATTATTGCGAGTAAGCACATAGACTCTACGCATTCCGGCCTGTGGAGAAGGACCTATTTGAATTGAGGGACTGATAAACTCATTATCCAGCACAGAGCCACCACTAGGTGGATAAACCGCAATGGGGTTATCCACAATTGTCTGGTTTGGGCCAAAAAGCCCGGATATCCCGGTAATAAAGGCATCTGAAGTAAATAGCACTTCCAGCTGAGGATCGGCATCAGCGTTCTTTTGCCAGGCATAAAGCGGCTTGCCGGAAATGGGATCAACTGCCAAAGAGGACATGCCTTCTACCGTATTTTCTGTAGTGATTTCGCTTAAACTAACCAATTCCCCGCTCTCGTTGATGTGTGCATAAAATACCCGGCGGGGACCAATCGCATTACGCTGTCCATGATAGGTGAGAAAGTATCCTCCCCCAGCATTATCAGGAATCACCCTCAGGGGTTGAGAATTGTAGCCCCCTATCATATAATCGTAATAACTGGTCATAAGATTAGTTGGTGCTACACTGAAATTGTAAACCGGTGCTTCACGCGTTTGCCTCAAGCTTTGGCTGTTATGCTCACTGCTGTATGCCTTCAAAGCCCTGTCTGTCCTCAGCTCAGTAGCAAAAGCCAGGCTGATAACCAACAAGAGACATACGAAAACTAAAAATTGCTTTTTCATCTTTCCTCCTTAAATAATAAAAGATGGTATTGAATGTGATAAACAAATGGGAAACAAAACGAAGCTCGATGAGCTACAGTTTCCCGTAGGATACAAAACAGAATTAAAATAGCTATATAACATTTATTCTCTCAGACTAATGAACTAGCGACGGTTTATGACCTTAGAATAAACTCTTAGTTGGGGCCTGGATTGCAAGCCCGACCTGAAACTTAAAAAAAAATTAACCAGCTTATACCAAAACACTTTAGCTCCTATTCTTTTTCCACTCTTGCCATGCTTTTTGCACTTAAAGAAAGTATTTTGTTTTTCCAAACTATGTCAAGCAAAATCTCTTTGTTTTGCATAATTCCATATAGCCTCAGATCTTGCGTTTGGTATTTTCCCAACTCTCCGCTCCTATAGATTATATGCTAAAGCAAACTAAATCAGGGTCTTCGGACCACCCTGAAACCGTGTGAATCGGCACTGAGATTGGGCGCAGCATAGAATCTCCCGGCAACTGTGCAGGAATTTGCGCTGGTACTAAAGCTCCCACCACGCATGACTCTGAATAAACCGGTGTCGGGCCCACTCGGATCTTGGGTGTCCATATCGGGATAGCCTTCACTATAGAGATCCCAACAGAGCTCCCAGAGATTTCCGCTCATATCAAAAATTCCCAGCTCATTGGGTTGCTTGGTCCCCACCAACTGGGGTTCTGAAGTATTTCCGCTATACCAAGCCACGGCATCCACATCATCAGAACCACTGTAAATGTAGCCTTGGCTGGATTGACCGCCTGCAGCGGCATACATCCATTCCATTTCCGTGGGCAGACGATAACCGGAAGCATCCCAATTGCAGCTGATTTGCAGATGATCTATTTGCCAATTGTCGGGCCACAAGGAAGGATTTGTACCCCAATCTCCCCAGCTGTAACAGGGTTCCAAGCCCTCAGCCATACTGCGGTAGTTGCAATACTCAATTGCGTCTACCCAGTTCATAGAGTTTTTGGGGTTATCCGGAACGATAGTCTCCATATCCATCATTACATAATCCCATTGCATTTCGCTTATTTCCCATCTGCTGATTAAGAAGTCCGAGAGCTGCACATTTGCTGTTCCATTAAAGAATGTGCCGCCTTGCACCAGTTGCATGGGGCTGCTGAGATTGATGAAATAATATGCGCTGGCGATATCGCTGGACTCTCCTTCTTCTCTAAAAGCTTGCGCCTTCACGACTGTATTACTGCTGATGACAAAGGGTTCTGAGTAGATTTCTGAACTCTCATTGGGATCGCTGCCATCGCGAGTATAGCGAATATCCACATCGGGATAGGGATGGCTGATGCTTATGGTTTGAGGGAGGGTATATGCTCCCCCCTCCGGGCTAAAGATCGGTTTAGGCATTTGCGTTAAAGTAAATTCCGCTATGCTGATAATGCTGGGAATCTGGCCTTCCACATAGGCTCTGGCCTTCAGGATCAGGGAGCTGGAGATTGTGATCGGCTCGGTATACAGCAAAGACGTAATGGTGGGATCGCTGCCATCTAAAGTATAACGGATCTGCGCATTAGGTGTGGCACAATACAGAGTAACTGTCTGGGGCCCCGATATTGCACCACCAGGTGGGTCTATGATCACTGGCTCTACCGCAGAAGCGCTAAATTGATAGCTTTCGCTTACCACCGCACTGGAGATGTATCCTTCTCTAAAAGCTTTGGCTTTGATGGTGGTATTTGTATTTACCTGGAAGAGTCCGGTGTAAAGCTCCGAATTGGTCGTGGGTTGGGTGCCATCGGTGGTGTAATGAATCCTGGCGTCATAAGTGGGGCAATAGATAAGGATCGAGACGGGCTCATCAAAGCTGCCGCCGGGAGGGGATATTTGAGGGTCCGCTACCACCTCATTAGCTGCAGATGTACTGGATTTGCTGCAGGATAAGACGAGCACAAGGGTGATTATCAGGCAAAAGCTAAACAGTCGATTCATGTTTTCTCCTCATTCTCAAAGCTTACAGCCCAGGCTAAACATGATGGACCTGAGTGTGATCGCATCGCGGAAGCCGGCATTACCCAAATCGTTTAAAGCCATAGTGAAGCGGAAATCAAAGACAAATTCGTCTTTGCCCAGGCCAAATTGGAAGATATCTTTTAAAGCAAATCCGGCTCCTACTACCAGATCGGTTTTGAAATCAGTGAATTCATCACTGCCGGTCTGTTTTTTCTCATAAGAGTAATAGTCATCAGGATTATCATCAGTGAGGCTGGCAGTTACAAAGTTCTGGACCTGTGCTTCGAGCGATTTAATGCCGCCATAGAGATTGTTTTCCTGATTCAAAAGTAACGAAAAGGAGGGACCCACATAGATATGAGCACCCTGATAACTCTTCTGCAATTGCTCTTCGGAAAGTCCTTGATTTAAGCTGATAAATATTGGCAGGCTCAGGTAATCTGCAGTCCCTTCAATTCTGCCGGTAAGGGTATCAGCTAAAGCACTGGCGAAGATGAGATTGCTAACACTGGGAGCATGCTCCTTGAACTGGTAATTATACTTGTATCTGTGCCAGAGCAATTCCGTATGCAGCCTGACAGAATGAGTTTGCTGCGCAATGGGCAAGGAGGCATATAAACCGGCATTTTGGGCCAAGCCGTCCTTGTTCTCATGCGAACGAAGCCTAATGTAGCCCAAATAATTGGGGTTAGTGCCGTGTTCATACAGGTCATAATTGAGCTCATAAGCCCTATCATAGCCCTGCAAAATTGATGAGCCCAAGCCATATTTAATGCCCCAGTCCAGCTCTAAAGACCACAATGAGCCCAAGGACATCAAAACCAAGATTGCGATCAATCCCGCTCTGTACATATCATCTCCTTTGTTCAGATAAAAAATCATTTAGCCTCTATGCAGTAGATTTATATCCTGCACAAGCAACCGGCTATAAAGTCAGGACAGCAAATTTTCAAAATCAGTCAAGCTTTTTTTACGGTCAGCTGGGAGTAAATTAAGCGAAACATTCATCCCACCTAAGCTTGAGGAGCGGTTCAAAGCGGAATCAAGCCGCCAACTCCCTTTTTTCTTGACAGAAGCAGTGCCCCAAAAAAAATGGCACTCTAAAGAGGTTTAAGAAAGATATATGTGTATACGAAGTAAAATGAACTCAGACAACGAAGAAAAAAAAGTGATAAAAAAGCATTTGCATTGTGCAGATGCTTTTTTTTTACTTTGGAGGAATAATGTCGTTAGATGAGATTATCAAGCAAAGCCTGGAAGAAGACCTGGGCAGTGGAGATGTAACCACCAGATATCTTGATCTTGAGCCCACTTTGTGTTCTGCCTACATGATAGCCAAAGCTGATGGCATCTTAGCGGGGATTGAGGTGGCAGTAAAGGTCTTTAAGGCCGTGGATCCGGAGAGTAAGATTACTTTGTATCGCAAAGATGGCGACAGAGTGGCCCCCCGAGATGAAATTCTGCGAGTAGACGGCCGGGCTGCCAGCATCTTGCAAGCCGAACGCACGGCTTTGAACTTCTTGCAGCGTCTTTCGGGGATCGCGACGCAAACCAGAAATATGGTAGATCTAATATCACAAACCGGAACGCGTTTGCTGGATACGCGCAAGACCACTCCGCTATTGCGCAGTTTGGAAAAATATGCAGTGCGGGTTGGCGGAGGCTTTAATCACCGGCATGGGCTCTACGATATGATCATGTTAAAAGAAAACCACATTCGCGCTGCCGGTGGTATCACCGCTGCCGTAAAGAAGATTCAAGCTCATAATGCCAGCTACAAGATTGAGGTAGAAGTTACCAATCAGGACGAATTGGCGGAAGCAGTAGCCGCAAAGGTAGATAGAGTGATGTTGGACAATATGAGTCTCAAAGATATCAAGGCCGCGGTAAAGACATATAAAAACAAGGTAGAGCTTGAAGTATCAGGCGGCATCACGCCAGAAAACATCCTGCCTTATGCCAAGACGGGAGTGCACTTCATATCCAGTGGGGCACTTACGCATTCCTACAAATCACTGGATATCAGCTTGCTATTCAAGGAGTAATATATGGAAGATCAACTCAAGACTTTGGAAGCGATGCAGGTATTGGATGATAAAATCGGTCAATACCGCTTGCTGCAAGAAGAATTACCTAAACAGCTCAATGAAATAAATGAAAAAGTAGAACAAGCCACCGCAGATTTGCTCATGGGAGAAACTGAAAAATCGGAAATCAACAAGAAACAGCGCGCTATTGAAAGCGATATCAAGACTTATCAGGAACAGATCAAGAAATATGCCGGACAGCTCTCTGAGATCAAGACAAACAAAGAATACAAAGCCTTAAATAGCGAAATAGCCTATCTCAAGGAAAAGGTCTCCGAGGTCGAATCCCAGCTTTTGCTGTTGATGGATAGCGAAAACGAAGTAAATGCTCGGATTGAGCAGTACAAAGCCGCCTTGGCAGAAGCTGAAGCGAATAAGAAGGCCAAAGAAGGGGACCTCAAGGCGCAGATCAGCACCTTGGAAGCCAAGATTGCAAGCACCCGCGCCGAGCGCAATAAATTGGCGGTAACCCTGCCTGTAGCTTTGATCAAACGCTATGGTAACCTGATTAAAAATAAGGATAACCAAGCCGTTGTATACAATCGGGATGGGTCTTGCGGGGGCTGTGGTTTCGTGATCCGTCAACAGATGCGGATAGAGCTGCAACTGCGTAAAAAGATAGTATATTGTGAGAATTGCGGCAGAATCCTGATCAATCCGGCTTCCGAGAGCAGCAACGAGTCTGGGTGAGCCCCAAAGGATATAGCTAAAGCTCTGTTCCGGTGTCTGAGCATAAGCTTGGGGATCCCTTTCCACCTGAATCCAGTCCGGCACGCACAATCTTGCTTCAGGAGCCGAAAATTCCCAGCATCACTCCTGCGGCAACGGCTGAACCTACCACTCCGGCTACATTTGGCGCCATGGCGTGCATCAGCAGGTAATTTGATTTATCATACTGTTGTCCTACAAATTGCACCACGCGGGCAGAAGCGGGAACCGCAGATACTCCGGCTGCTCCGATCAAAGGATTGATCTTGTTCCTGAGAAAGAGATTGAGGATTTTGGCAAAGATCACACCCGTGCCGGTGGCCACGCAAAAGGAAGCTGCTCCCAAGACGAAGATTTTGATAGTCGAAGCAGTCAAAAAAACCGCTGCCGTAGTCTTAGCGCCCACTGTGAGTCCGATCAGTATAGTCACCACATCGACGAGGACGGTTCTGGCGCTATCGGCGAGACGCTCGGTAACGCCGCTTTCTTTGAGGAGATTGCCCAAAAAGAGCATGGCCAGAAGCACCACTGAGCCGGGGGCAATGAAAGTGGTTACGATAAATGCGACGATAGGGAAGAAGATCTTTTCTTTTTTACTCACCACACGCAGAGCCTTCATTTTGATGACGCGCTCTTTCTTGGTGGTGAGCAGCTTCATGATCGGAGGCTGGATCACCGGGACCAAGGCCATATAGGAATAGGCTGCCAGAGCTATGGAGCCCAAAAGATGAGGAGCCATTTTGGAAGCGAGGAAGATCGAGGTAGGGCCGTCAGCGCCGCCAATGATGCCGATTGATGCTGCTTCCATGATGTTGAATCCTAAAAGAATGGAGCCCATGAAGGTAGCGAAAATGCCGAATTGTGCTGCTGCGCCCAGGAGGATGAGGCGGGGATTGGCAATCAAGGTGGAAAAATCTGTCATTGCTCCCACCCCGAGAAAGATCAACGAAGGGTATATGCCCTTGCTTACCCCAAAATACAGGTAGGACAGCACCGACCCTTCGGATTCCACGCCCAGGCCTTGAGCAGCGACGCCCGGGATATTGCCCACGATCATGCCAAATCCGATCGGTACTAAAAGTAGAGGTTCATATTCCTTGTGGATGCCCAGATAGACGAAGAGTAAGCCAGCCAGGATCATCACGATGCTACCGGCTTCAATGTTCAGGAAGCCCGTGGTCTGAATAAACTGCATCAATTCCTGCATGCTTTAGGCCTCCAATTCGATCAGAGGATCATCTTCTTGCACATTGTCTCCTCTGCTGACATAGATTTTTTTTACTTTACCAGCCCTATCAAAATGGATATCGCTTTCCATTTTCATGGCTTCGAGCACTAAGGCTACATCACCTTCATGCACGGCTTGTCCGATATTCACGGCCACATCGATAATGGTGCCGGGAAGTGGAGCTCTGAGAATGTGATCGGAAGTTTGTGGACTTGTGGGGGCGGGAGTAACCACATTGGGGATACTCTGCAGATTTTGGGCCCGGTAGGGTTTGTGTTTTGCCGGTTTGATTTCCTCGCCTTCCAGCACCATCAGGATATCGCCTTCTTGCACCAACGAGCGTTCTTTGACCATGATCTTGGCGATTTTTGCGTCCACCGGAGATGCGATCTCGGATTCCATCTTCATGGCTTCTATAGTCACGATTGCTTGTCCACGCTTTACCTCATCGCCTTCTTTTACCGGAATAGAGATGATGACTCCAGGTAGCGGGGCCCGCACTTCACCGGAGCCCATATCCACGTTACTGGTAAAGGATGGCGCCATCGGTACAGCTCTTTCCTGACCTCCCAATTTGGGGATATCCTCCGTGCGATCTTGTTCGATCTGGATCAGATAATCATTGCCATTGATATTAATCTTAGCGTGAGAGCTGGTGTATTCCAGGATCCTGGCTTCATAACGTTCACCATTTATGATCAATTTATAAGTCTTCATCGCTGTCTCCTTAAGAATTTCATTTCTCGGTTTGGCATGGATAATACCGCACTTGCCCGCCACTGATTGGTAGGAGTACGGCGAAAGGTAAGCACCATTTTGCGGCGTTCTTCCAGTTCCATTTCATGGATGTGCAAGACCGTGATGGCTGCTGCAATCACGTTTCTACTTACATTTTTGGAGGATTTCTTCAGTTTTCTATCACTGCTTAAGGTGATAATCCTGGTACTATTCCTTTCCCGATTTAAATGCACTAATTGACTGATGATCAGGCTGGTAAGCACCAGAGCTGAAAAAACCACCAGCATCCCCACCAGCGTGACCGACGAGCCATAAAGCACTATGTCTTTGGAAAAGGACTCTTGGGCTGCAGCTACGGTATCCAAATCTATGCCTAAAGCCTGGATGGACATATGGTCCCAGGATTTATCCAGCGGGTCATCATTGCCCAACATCGCTTTGAGTTTTTTCACCGGCATATTCAGGCTGGCGGCAATTTCGGAGATTGTGTTGAGTTCGTTGAAGCCATACAAGACTGATTGTTGAGCCAAAAAAGCACGGTAGGGAGTTATCTCCAGCTTTCTGAGGGTCATTTCATCCAGCACGTGATTGGCGGGTTCCAGTCCCAAAGCACTTTTCCACTTGGCTAAATCCTTTATCCCCATTTTAGTGGCTACATAGAGCAGAGTGTTTGTATCTTTGAAGTTATATTCGCTTTCGATCTGGCGTTGCCGTTCCTGAGCCAGAGAATCCGAAACCGACTGACTTCGGGTGGGGGACTGAATTTGGGCGAAAATGAGCAAGGGCAGTATGGTGAGAGTAAGGCATATGAGCTTTTGCATGGTTAATCCTTTACAGCGGGATATTGCCGTGCTTGCGGGGTGGGATACTATCCTGTTTATTGGCCAGCATCTCCAGGGCCCGTACCAGACGGAAGCGGGTCATGGAGGGTTCGATTATATCATCCACATAGCCACGTTCTGCAGCACGGTAGGGATTCGAAAATTCTTCTCGGTATTCGTTTTCGCGGTCTTGCAGTATTTGTTTGGGATCATCACTTTCTTTTGCTTCTTTGCGGAAGATCACTTCCACGGCCCCTTTGGGCCCCATTACGGCAATTTCCGCTGTAGGCCAGGCATAGACGATATCGGCCATCATGTGACGGCTGTTCATAACGCAATAAGCGCCGCCATAAGCTTTGCGGATGATCACCGTAATCTTAGGCACTGTAGCTTCGGCAAAAGCATAGAGCAGCTTGGCGCCATTACGGATGATGCCGTTATACTCCTGAGAGGTGCCGGGCAGGAATCCGGGAACGTCTTCTAATACAACGAGGGGAATATTGAAGGCATCGCAAAAGCGCACAAATCTTGCCGCTTTGATCGAAGCATCAATATCCAATACTCCAGCCAAAACCTTCGGTTGATTTGCCACTACCCCGATAGAATGACCGTTGATCCTGCCAAAACCGACTACGATGTTTTGCGCGAAATTGCCCATAACCTGCAAAAATTCTGCATCATCCATGATCGGGTAGATCACATCGAGGATATCGTAGGGTTTATTGGGGTTTTCCGGGATTACCTCATTCAGCTCGGGACAGGCGCGCGTGACAGGGTCCGGGCTGGGATAAACCGGGGGGTCTTCCATGTTGTTGGAGGGCAGATAAGAGAGCAATTTTTTGATTAAAAGCATGGTCTCTTCTTCGCTATTGGTCAAAAAGTGCGCTACCCCGCTTTTAGTGGTATGGATCTTTGCGCCCCCCAGATCAGCTGTAGTTACCGTTTCATTGAGCACGGTTTTGACCACCTTGGGTCCGGTGACAAACATATAACTATTGTGCTTTTCCATCACCACAAAGTCTGTGATCGCAGGAGAATAGACGGCGCCACCGGCACAAGGCCCCAAAATCGCTGAGATCTGCGGGATTACGCCGCTGGACATGACATTACGCCAAAAAATCTCAGCGTAACCTGCCAGAGCATCTACTCCTTCCTGGATCCGTGCCCCACCGGAATCGTTTAATCCTATCAAGGGACAGCCATTCTTCAGCGCCATATCCATAATTTTGCAAATCTTTTCGGCATAGGTTTTGGAAAGGGATCCACCAAAAACGGTAAAATCCTGGGCAAAGATATATACCACACGTCCGTTGATGGTAGCCGATCCAGTTACTACTCCATCACCATCATAGACGGTATTTTCCATGCCAAAATTATGGCACTGATGGCGCATAAAGAGATCAAATTCTTCAAAGCTATCCGGGTCTACCAAAAGCGCAATTCTTTCCCGCGCAGTCAGCTTTCCCTTTTCATGCTGTTCAGTGATGCGTTTTTCACCCCCGCCCTGCAGGGCTTTTTGGCGGCGAACTCGAAGTTTATCGAGAGGCTTGAGTGTGTCCATGTTTTATTTATCCTTGTATTTGGGTTTGTATCTCATTTCAATGCCATTTTCTCTGCTGGGATATTTAGTAAAGGAAAATCTCACTCTTGCGTCTTTTTTACTGCCAAACTTTGGCTTGGGAACGGGGTGCCCTTGCAGTACAAGCGGACATGTGTATTTACCGGAATCGCCATATCCACAAGCTGGACCATAGTGATAGGGATCATGACTTGCTAAAACGGAAAATCATTGACTGATAAAGCTGAATAAATAATCTTGTAACAAATAATAAATTACCTAATTCAAGGAGCGAACATGCAAGATAATCCTTTATTACGCAAAGAAAACACCCATCGTCTCAAGGCTATCCCTTTTGATGAAATCAAGCTCGAACACTTTATGCCTGCTTTTGAAGAAGGCCTTAAAATCGCCAAAGCGGAAATTGAAGAACTCAAAAACAATCCTGAGCCACCCACTTTTGAAAATACCATCCTGCCTCTTGATAATGGGGGCCGGGAGCTCGAATATGCAGCCACGGTATATTTTAATCTGCTCGGAGCACATTCTGACGCCAAATTTAAGGCCTTGGCGCAAAAGATTTCTCCCATGCTGGCAGAATTTAGCTCCAGTATCGCTACTGATCCCAAAATCTTTGCCCGAGTCAAAGCAGTATATGAAGCAGAAGTGGCCGGCCAAGAAAAACCTGCCATTCCTGAGGATATTTCTGATAAAGAAGCCCTCAAAAAAGCCGAACGCTATCGCTTGATCGAGCGTAAATACCAAGGCTTTATCCGGAGTGGAGCCATGCTCCGGAACGGGGACAAAAAGCGCTTTACCAAGATTGCGATGGAGCTTTCCCAGCTTGCTCCCAGGTTTAGCGATAATGTGCTCAATGCTACCAATGCCTTCGAATTGTACATTACCGATCCTAAGGATGTGGAAGGTCTTCCCGCAGGAGCTTTGGAGGCTGCCGAATATCTGGCCAAAAAGAAGGGAAAAGATGGTGGCTGGATGTTCAGTCTCCAACCCTCCAGCGTGATGCCACTTCTTACCTATTGCAAAAATCGGGACATCCGTCGTAAAGTCTCCATTGCCTATTCTTCCCGTGCCTTCAATGATGAATATGACAATCAGGAGCTCATCAAGCGCACTCTGGAGCTTAGAAAAGAAAGCGCTCAGCTCTTGGGCTATGATAACTATGCCGATTATGTTCTGGAAGACCGGATGGCAGCTTCGGTGCAAACCGCCCGTGAATTTTTGGATCGTATCTATGAAGTTGCCTATCCTGCTGCAAAGAAAGAGCTGGAAGCCATAGCCAAGCTGGCCTATGAAATGGATGGGATCACCGAGCTGATGAGCTGGGATACAAGCTATTACAGCAATAAACTCAAAGAAAAACTCTTCGCTTTTGATCCTGAAGAACTCAGACCCTGGTTCAAGGTGGAAAACGTGATCGATGGCCTCTTTACGGTGGCCAATAAAATCTATGGCATTACCATGAAACAGGTGCATGATGTGCCTGTATATCATGAAGATGTAACCACTTGGGAAGCCCATGATGCCGATGGCAGCTATCTGGGATTACTCTATATCGATCTCTTCCCTCGGGAAACAAAGCGGGGCGGAGCCTGGAAAAGCTCTCTGCATGGGCAAGGAATGTATGCTGATGGGATGTGGCGTCCTCAGGTCATGATCGTAGGTAGTCTCACCCCTTCCACTGATAAATCTCCCTCGCTGCTCAGAATGGACGAAGCCAGAACCATCTTCCATGAATTTGGCCATGCCCTGCATTCCCTTTTGGCTGATGGATATTACCATGCTGTTTCCGGAACCTCCGTACTCTGGGATTTTGTGGAATTACCCTCGCAGATCATGGAAAATTGGCTATTGGAAGAAGAAGCGCTGAATCTCTTTGCCCGACACTATAAAACCGGCGAAGCTCTGCCTAAAGAGCTTCTGGATAAAGTGATTGCGGCCAAGAACTTCAATGCTGGTATGGCCAATATCACACAATTACGCTATGCCAATCTGGATTTTGACTGGCATCTCGCCGAACCCAAAGAAATCGATGATGTGAATGCTTTTGAGAAAAAAACAACTGCACGTTTCCAACTCTTGCCGACTGTGAAAGGAACTAATACTTCCTGCTCCTTTGCCCATATTTTCGCCGGCGGATATGCTGCTGGATACTATTCCTACAAATGGGCAGAAGCTTTGGAGGCAGATGCCTGGAGTGTATTTGAAGAAAATGGAATCTTCGATAGAGAAACTGCAGATAGATTCCGCAAATACATCCTCGCCCGTGGTAATGCCTTCCATCCGCAAGACCTCTTCGAAGCCTTCAGAGGACGTCCCTTGGATCCGGATGCCCTGCTCAGACGCGATGGCCTGCTCTAACTAAATAATATACATACAAAACCTGCCAGGTGATAAACACCGGCAAAAGCAGTATACCAAGCGATCAGACCTTGGATATAAGATGATAGGCGGTCGGCTTTAGCCACCGTATTCTAAGCGATCTGATCCTGGAAATAAGATGAATTCCGGTCGGCTTTAGCCACCGGCAATAGCAATATACCAAACGATCAGACCTTGGAAATAAGATGATAGGCGGTCGGCTTTAGCCACCGTATCCCAAGCGAACAGTTCCCAGAAATAAGATGAATTCCGGTCGGCTTTAGCCACCGGCAATATCAGTATACCAAGCGATCAGACCTTGGAAATAAGATGATAGGCGGTCGGCTTTAGCCACCGTATTCTGAGCGATCTGATCCTGGAAATAAGATGAATTCCGGTCGGCTTTAGCCACCGGCAAAAGCAAGGAGAACTAACAGGGCCAGCAGCTCACACGAAATGGAACAATTTGAACGCGAGCTCCGCAAGTAATACGATCCGGATAAATGGGAAAGAATAGCCCAAGAAATCTGGATTTGGGTTTTGGGTGTTACATGAGGAATTGTGGCTTGGGATCGCGTTTTGCCGGTG
>JARRCD010000021.1 GCA_029982875.1 Candidatus Cloacimonadota bacterium
CACCCACAGCATGGACCAGGCAAAAGCTGTATTGCAAGCTCCCCTGCTGCCAGACTACATGAGTTTTGGTCCCATCTATCCTACATCTGCCAAGGAAAATCCGGATCCCCCACTGGGAACAGCACAATTAACTGAAATCGCCAAACTTCAAAAATGCCCTATCCTCGCTATCGGTGGCATCTTTGAACAAAATCTCAAAAGTATAACCGCCTGCAATATCAAAAATGTTGCTATGATCCGGCAGTTTTGCGAGTTAGATGATCCGCACAAACTGCGAACCAAAATTCGACACATCAAACAAGCCTTAGAGGAGGAAAAATGACACAGCTCTCACAAGCGAAGAGTGGCATCATAACCGAGCAAATGCAAAGTGTAGCCAAATATGAAAATATAGATCCCGATAGTCTACGAGCGCTTATCGCTCAGGGAAAAGTGGTAATCCCGCACAACGTCCATAGTCATGCCCAAGCCATGGGGATAGGCAAACATATGAAGGTCAAGATAAATGCCAATATCGGCTGCTCGGATATGGGCAGCTCTCTGGACGAAGAACTCCAAAAACTTGAGATCTGCAAACGCTACCAAGCCGATAGTGTGATGGATCTATCCACCGGCAGTCATTTACATGAAATCCGCAAAAAAATGCGAGAAAATACTGATCTCATTCTGGGCACTGTGCCCATCTATGCCGTAGCCGCCCAATTGGAAGAGCAGGGCAAGGACATCAGATCATTGGAAGCAAATATGCTCTTTGACGAAATCCAAACTCAAGCTGAGGAAGGAATTGACTTTATCACTGTCCATGCCGGGATCAATCGCTTTTCTTTGGATAGTCATCTCAAAGATAAGCGCACTTTAGGTGTAGTGAGTCGCGGCGGCAGTTTGCTGAAGCGATGGATGCTGCACAAAAACAGCGAAAACCCCCTCTATGAAGAATATGATCGGCTCCTCAAAATCTGCTCTGAACATGATGTTACCCTGAGTTTGGGAGACGGATTGCGACCGGGAGCTTTGAGCGATGCCACCGATAGTTCTCAGATCGGAGAATTGATCGTTTTGGCTGAATTAGCAAGACGCGCTCGCGAGGCAGGGGTACAGGTAATGATCGAAGGTCCCGGCCATATCCCCCTTAACGAGATTCAGGCAAATATGGAACTGCAAAAATGTCTCTGTGATGATGCTCCTTTTTATGTGCTGGGACCCTTGCCCACCGATATTGCTTGTGGATATGATCATATCAGTGGCGCCATCGGCGCTGCTCTTGCCGCCTGGCACGGAGCAGATTTTCTCTGCTATCTCACTCCCGCAGAACATCTCTGTCTGCCGGATCTCGACGATGTTAAACAAGGAATAATCGCCACTCGTATTGCTGCTCACGTTGCTGATATCGCCCGGGGACATCCCCACGCCAGAGAGATTGATGACGCTATCTCCCAAGCAAGGCGGAAGATGGATTGGGAAAAGATCTTTGCACTGAGCCTGGATCCGGATTTGAGTCGCCGGCGTAAAAACGATAGCTCTATGGATGCACAAGATCATTGCAGTATGTGTGGAAATCTCTGCGCAATCAAGACCGATAAAGCCAATGATTAGCAGAATCCTCAGTATTGCTGCCCTCGATAGCAGTGGAGGTGCGGGCATGAATCAGGATATCCGCGTTGCCGCCCTATTTCAGCGCTCAATCTATTGCTGCCCCACCGGATATACTATCCAAAGTTCGCAGGGGGTGGAAGCTATCCACCCCCTCTCCCCTCCCTTTTTTCAAAAGCAACTTAGCCGGATATTAGACGAGTATAATCCGCTATATATAAAGATCGGGGCTCTGTGCGCTCCCTCCCAAATCAGCATCCTAAAAGAGATACTATCCGAGTATAAATGCCTGAATATCCTGATCGATCCCATCCTCAAACCCACTAAAGGGATAAGTTTTATCCGCAACCCCAAGCTCTATCAAGAGCTTTTAAAGATAGCGGAATTCATCAGTCCAAATTGGGCTGAATTAGCTGAGATCTCAGGACGTCCCATCCATAATTTTGCCATGAGCCTGAGCGCTGCAAAACTCCTTGCCCAAAGATATAAGATCAACATCCTGCTTACCGGAGGTCATGCTAATTGTGATCCGATTCCGGAGACATACATCTCAGAAGACCTCACAAAGACTCACTATCTGCCCAAAAAATACTGGCATTACACTCACGGAACCGGCTGTGCACTGGCCATGGCCTTTCTCTGTTATCTGGAGGATGGATATTCCGCAGAAAAAGCTTTTTGCGCGGCATCCCACTGGGTGAGTGATTTTTTTGACAAGCTCAATGATCATTCCTGACTAACTTGGGATATAGATAACCATAACAGGACTTTGCCAATATGATGGGTTTTCGTTCCAAGCAAGACCTGAGCCGGAACGGATGCAAATAGCCCGGTGGTGCGAATTACCGAGATCAGTACACGCATATCCAATAGCCAAAAGCCCTGCCAACGGCGACATCTAAGCCTGATTATTGAACTTGATTCCGGATATTTTCCGTAAGACCCCGCTCCACTATGTCTTACTCCAAATCCCTGAATGACGAACATAGGAAACTGAAACAGAACAATAACCCACTTTTTCACCACCTAATCATCTCGACATCTCGCTACCTCACCATCTCGCTACCTTGCATTGCTCCATCACTACGCCACCAATACGCCTCGCAGGCGCAATGCTCAAGCTATGTGATGAAGAGAATAGCAATTGTAATAATGTCCAGTAGGCGTCCAGCCCTAAGAAAGTGAAAGCAAATAATAGGAGAAAAAAATGAAAGTTTATTACAACAACCGCATTTCAGGCTATAGTGGGAAGTGCGACAACCTGATCTATTACTATGATAAGAGCTGCGATAAATGTTTGGCTCGCAGAAGATTTGAATTCAAAAACCATCCTGCTCATCCAGTTTTTCGCCAAAACCAAAAAGCGATATTCGCACTCAACCCCTCCGCAGCCTATCGTCATAATCTAACTCAATATGTCTATTTGCACGATGCCAAGAAAGAAAACCGGGATCATCGCTTGCGTGCCTGGCCAAATGCTTTTTGCCGGTTAATGTACGCCATGCAAAAAGCATATGGCTGTAATCTAAGCGATCTGACCAGGGATCAGATCATCAGCCAAAACTTACCTTGTATCAGCGTGAAATCCGCCATAGAGGCCGGTCTGTTGGAGGAAGTACGGGGCTATCAATCCTTGAATATGACTATGTTTTCTGAATAAGATTGGATACCTATTACCAATGTTGCAATCAGCAAATGCGGATTTCTCTTGACAGATAAATTATAGTCTTAAAAGTATGCATAAATCTCTTTGGGAGTTTTTATGAAACGCGTAGGATTAGTATTTTTATTGGTTTTGTTATGTATCCCGTTGCTCTTAGCGGTACCAAAACCCATCGGAAGACTTGATCGCATCAAATCTGTTCCTTTGAAGATTAGCGCCATGACCTTTTATGATGCTAAGCTTTATGTGATGCTCGATAGATATAATGAGCTGATGTATCATGATCTAAACCAAGGGACTTGGCATCCGACAGGCATAAAAGTATCTTCAAAAGCAGATATATCTTCGATGTACATACGCGACGATCTGGTGTATTTACTCGATTCAAGAAAGAACACGATTACAATTTATGACTTAGATGGCACCCAGCTATCTCAGATCACGACAAAAGGGGTTAAGGAACTTAAGTTCAAGAACCCATCCCATCTGCTGGTTAACTATCAAGGTTATATCTATGTGCTCGATTCCCGCCGCTTGTATGCTTTTAGCAAAGAAGGAATGCTTATATGCTCTACAAGTTTGGATAATCCAGCCTCGATGAGCTTGGGCGATGATCAATTGATCAGGGTTCTGCTACATAAAAAATCTGGTAGTGAGATTAGAGTTTACGACCAGCTCCTAACCAAAATATCGTCCACGAAGATTCCCAATCCCACCAAAAAGACTAACCACATCATAGATATGGCGATAAATTCTTGGGGTGAATTGCATGTGATCAATGATATTCCCCTCTGCATTGAAAAACTTAATGCTAAAGGAATGGTGATTCCAGATACCCGTTTTGGCTCTTTTAATAAAGCCCGGGTAGAAGGCGCTTTCGAATCTCCTGTGATGATAAAATGTACACCATATGGAGAAAGCTCACTGATTGCTATATACGACGATCATCAGGCATCTATTCAATTATTTCAGGATACTGAAGTTCTTCTGGTTAATCGCCTCCAGCCTCCCCCCTATACAAAACGTTTTTCTCTTGAGGATAGCTCACTTCCTGCAGCCTATGACATCTTCCCTTGCCAGGACAGAATATACTCAATAAGTAACTTAATTATCCCCAAAATTTATTCCAAGCCTGGTCCAGCCCTGCATTGTACTGATGAATCTGGAAATACAATATGGGTAAGAGCTCTGAGAGAGTTTCCAGATAAAAACATGAAAAGCTTAACGGCTCTTGCGGTACACGATTCTTTGCTCTATGTAGTTGATGAAATATCCTGCACGGTTCATATCTTTTCGGCTATGGATGGTCAGTACATAGGTAATTTTGCAAGTAAAGGATCATTGAACGGTGATCTGAAATCGCCTTCCTCAATAGTAGTTGCAGAAGATGGGAGAATCTATGTGGCAGATCGGTTAAACTACAGAATTTCAGTATTCAGCCAGCATCGAACATTTACTGATAACATTACTTTGTTAAACAAGAAGCAAAGTCCAGTGCTATTACGCCTGAAAGGCAATGATCTCTATTGCCTCACTGATGATTCAACTATCCTTCAGATCCCACTGAACGACCCCAAGATGATTAAGAAAGTGGCATCAAGAAAAAAGATTAGCAGTTTTGATCTGCTTGATGATTCCAGGATCGCCTTTGTGGATGGGAACGAGCAGAAACTCAATATCTACAAAGACAAGATTAGGGAACACTATTTATTCTCCAAGAGTAAAAAAGCAAATTTCCCTCATTTTGCAGATATCTTTTTGGTGAGATACGATCCTTGGCGCATGCGCTTAGCTATAATGGACAGCAAGGTGAAATCCCTGAGGTTTTTACACTTTTACCCGGCTCTGGATAATCGACTTAGGATTAGTATGTCTTTGGATGATTCCCTGAAGGTCAAACTTGCCTGGGATGCAAGTCCCGGAGTAAAAAGCTGGCTACTTGAAGCTGTGGCTGATGCAGAAGAAAAGCAATATATTCTCAACCAAACTTACTATACTGTAAACGAAAGCCAGCCTTCGATGATACGCTACAGAGTATGTCCTATCGCTGAAGATGACAAAAAGGGATTGCTGAGTGCACCAGTCGAAGATTACTTCAGTTATGGACGTTTTCTGTATGAGAATGGAATCTACATAGAAGCGGCAAATGCTTTCAAGAAAGCTCAAAGCACATTAACCGATCCCCGGGTTAATACCGAAATTGTGAATTGTTATATTTCCGAGTCAGATCGCTATTACAAGGAACAGGATTATTTGCAGGCTTTGCAAGTGCTCAAAAACGCATCATCGGTAACAGAAACAGATACCACCATTGCCCTCAAGACTACAAAGGTCTATAAAGCTTTGCATGATTACTTGGGAGGGATTAAATACCTCGAAAGCATAAACTATAAAGATGATAGTAAGCTATGCAAAGAGTATATCGAGCTGAATTATATGGCCAAAGAATATGGTAAAGTGGTTTTTGAAGCAAAACTATATAAACAGATTTATGGCTTTGACGAATCCGTGAGTAGATTTCATGCTGCTGTCTGTGAAGATGCTGGAGATATTGAGGAAGCTTTAGCTATTTATCAAGAAATTGTTAGCCATAATGACAGTTTCGATGATAAGCTCAAGCTGGCTCGTTTGCGATATAGTCTTGAGCAATACGATGTTGCCGAATCAGAATTGCAGCATCTACTAACCAAGTACCCCAATAGGAGTGAGGATACTATCCGCAATCTACTTGGGCTGATAAAGCTAAAAAGGCATAATTATGGATTGGCAATCGATCACTTTAGTGCAGCAATCCAGATCAATGATAAAATTGCAGAATATCATTATGGATTGGGTATTGCATATCAAGGGGATAACAATCACCTTGAAGCTCAAAAGAGTCTCCAAAAAGCTCATCAATTGAGTCCCGAGAATACCATTTATGCCTTTGAATACGCTCGCACTTTGGAACGGCAGAACAGATTTGAGGATGCTTTATCTGTAATGGAATCAGTGGCAGATTATGTGTATGATGATCTAACTGCTACAGATTTTTATGTCTTACATGCTAATTTGCTGTGGCAGGTAGGCAATTTGAGCGATGCCTTAAAAGAAATCACTAAAGCCAAGCGATATCGCCCCGATGATTTTGAGATTGATAGAATGTTCCAAGACATCCAGGCAGAAATACAGGTACAAAATTTGGAACGTGATGTAATCGAAATTACTAAAGTCGATTTGAGACCCGTGTATCCTTCCTTAGATGAATATTATAAGTTGAATCCCATCGGCACCATTACCCTGCACAATGCGAGGAAAACTACTGTCTCCGATATAGAGGTTACTGTATACATTCATGAAGTAAGTAATAGAATAAAAGTTTTTAATGTGCCATCAGTGGTTCCAGGGCAGGACAAGATAGTAGATATTACTATGGATTTTAACGAACGCCTCTTTGATCGGCCTCGCAAAGTTGCAGTGGAGATCTCACTGAATTTTGAATATGAGGGCTTGAACTATAATCCCACTCTTCCACCACAGTATCTGCAGATCCTGGATAGCAAAGCCATGAATTGGGAAAACAGGCGTAGCTTGGCCAGCTTTGTGAATCCCAAAGACATTAATCTCAGCTATTTCGTGCGAGAAAACATCGTCCAGACTTTCAAGAATGAACAAAGTACTATCATCATTCCAAACCTGATCAAAGCATTACAGGCTTATAGCTTTTACAGGGCAAATGGTATTCGCTTTATTAGCGATTCGAGCATGGCAAATCTCGATAGCTCAACTCAGGATGAGGTGCAATTTCCCCATCAATTACTGCAAAGCAAATCAGGAGATTGTGAGGATTTGCTGGTACTAATGGCAGGGACTTTGGAATCTATAGGTATCCCAACAGCTTTTATAGATATCCCCAACCATGTGATACTGGCAATACGGACCAATATGGATAGCTATGGAATCGAATCTAACGGTTTGGATCTGGAATACTTTATTGAGCACAAAGGTTCTTATCTCCTCCCCCTTGAAACTACGCTATTGGGGAAAGCAGATTTCGTTACCAGTTGGTTAACTGCCGTTAATAGCTACCAGGAAATGGTCGATTCTGGGATTTTACCAGAGATTATTGAATTTTCTGAAGCCCATAATTTGTATCCTCCCAGTTCGTTTAGCAAAGCAATTGATAGTTCCAAATACACAAACTACTCAGATGCTCGGGAGTATTACAATCAAGACTTGCTAAAGATATCAAATATCAGTCAGATAAATTTGGAGATGGACTACCAGGCGGCACTAAAAAAACATCCAGACAATATCTCTGTGTCAATACAATATGCATTGTTTTGTGTCCAGAATGGAAAACTGGAAAAAGCTGAACAATTACTGCAATCTGTGCTATACAAAGATCCTTCAAACTTTTCTGCATTGATGAATCTGGGCAATGTGTACGCAAAAAGCAAGAAATATGATTTGGCTACCCGTCAATATAAGCTAGCCCTGTCTTTTGCCGACGGGATGGAAGATCAAGTCTATCGCAATCTCTGTATCATGGAATATAGGAATTCAAACCTTGCTCAAGCAATAGAATACTTCAAAAACATCATTGATAAAAACATCATCAGGGATGCGAATATGGAAATTTACTTTGCTTTGATGAATGCGGAGGATACTCATGAATAAATATCTGCTTTCACTAATTGCGATTCTCTTAGTATTCAGTCTAAATGCTGAAGTAGTAGGTATTATCAGTTTTTTTACAGGTAGCGTTAAATATAAAAAGGACCCCAACTCTACTTTTATGTCGGCCGAGCTTAATATGCCCGTGCATACAGAGGGTGTGATCAAGACAGACCTTGCTGGGGAAGCTGAAATTAGGTTCCATGATGGTACTATTGCCAAGATTGAGGCTAACAAAACCATGTTCATAAATGATATATTGGAAGATGCGAGTCAACAAGGAAGTTGGAAAGATAAAATACTACGGCAAATGAAAAACCTCAAGATACTGCACAAAAAAGAAGCAAGTAGTGTGGCAGGTATTCGGCGCACCGAAGCTAAACTGAAAGAGCTTGACGATTTCTATTGGGTTTTGGAAGAACCTGCGTCATTTGAAGAGGCAGAGGAACTCTATGAGGAAGGACAGTATAGTAAAGCCATCCCAATCTTGGAAAAAGTGATTGAACAAAACCCTATGCATTCAAATGCAGAATTCAGTCATGTCCTGCTGATCCTGATCTACGATAAGCAGAATAATATCGAGGCAAGAGATGCACATATTCGGTTGTTAAAAAACGATTTCCCTCATAGCAGTTTTCTGAATGACCTTCCCGATATATGACCGCTCGTTACCGTAGAGTCCTGGTCCCGTTTGTTTTAATCCTTTTTACCTGGCTTCTGTTTCACCTACCCATCTCCAAGCAATTGCTGACTTTATTGCATTTCAGCACCTATGATCTGATATTTGATATATATAACGCCTTTTCGGATCGTGATTCAGGAGCCGTAATAGAAGATATCGTGATAGTTGATATCGATGAGGAGAGTATAAGCAAGCTTGGACAGTACTCGTCCTGGCCAAATCTCTATTTCGCTGATCTGGTGGATAGTTTGGCCAACGACTCCCCCATGCTGATTGGTTTTGACGTGTTTTTCTCTGAATCAGATAAAATCAATGAATTTGGACAAGAAAGATTACACAATCACTTCTTGGAGCATGGTTATGAGCCTTACGGACTGTTTGAACAATTGAGCTTTGATGAAGATTTTGCCCAAGCGATCAAAGAAGCCGGGAATGTCTATTTGAGTATGTTCAATAGTTCTATCGCTATAGATAGCATATATCTCCCTCCAACCCTTAGTGCTTGGCAAGTACCGGGAGCAAAAGCTCTTCCTGTATCCAATCCCAAAGCCCCATTACCGATCCTGGCTGAAGCAGCCAAAGGAGTTGGCTTTGCTATTATTGAACCAGACCTGAGTGGAATCATTCATGACTATCCCCTTTTCTTCCAATATGCCGATAGTCTTTATGTAAACTTCAGTTTGCAGGCTTGCCTGGATTTACTTCAGGTAGATGATATCCGTATGGACAAGGATTTAAAGCTTTTCAGTAAAAGAAAAGAAGTAAGGAACCTACCCTTGAATAACAATAAATCCTTTTATCTGAATTTCTATGGTAAGTCTCGTCGCTTCCGCTATGTTTCATTCTCCGATGTTCTTTTGGGGCGCATACCTCAAAGATTTTTTACTGATAAGATTGTTTTAGTGGGAAGCTCTGCATCTGGCTTGAGGGATAACAAGACGACTCCTCTGGATACATACTATCCAGGAGTGGAATTGCACGCTACCATGATGATGAATGTGCTTGCAGATGATTTTGTACACTTTATCCCACTAACATGGAATTGGGCATTAGCTGTATTATTGGTATTGATCCTGGTAGTTTGCTTCAGATTCATGAAGCCCTATTATACACTGTTTATTTTCTTGGCGGGTTCGTTCTGTTTGTTGGTAGTTTTCTTAAGTTTTTTTGCCAGAATGCGTCTTTGCTTTGATTATAGCGTTTTAATCTCTGTGTGGGTATTAGCCTATTTGGGCTTGCTAATCAATGAATCTCAAATGCATTTTGCAGAAAAGAAAAAGGTTCGAAATGCATTTGAGCACTATGTATCAAAATCCGTTATAACTCAGATCATGAAAATGGATAATCTACTTCAAGTGGGTGGTAGTAGAAAAAAGGCTTCCATCCTCTTTTGTGACATCCGGAATTTCAGCGGTATCTGCGAACAACTACCCGCAGAGGAGATTAGTGACTTTTTGAACACCCACTTTAACAACTGTACAAAGATTCTTACCAGACATGGAGGAACTCTGGACAAATACATTGGAGATGCACTATTGGGTCTGTTTAACGTTCCGATTGAACACCCTTTTTATCAGCTGGACGCCTGTGATGCAGCTTGGGGCATTATGCTGGCAGCCCAAGAGCTACAAAAAGAATATGCCACACATGAGATACTCTCTTCATTCAGGATAGGCATCGGTATAGCTTCTGGAGAGATCATAGCCGGAAACTTCGGCTCTGAAGAAATCTTCAATTACACAGGTATAGGAGACAAGATGAATTTAGCCTCTCGCTTGGAAAGTCTCAACAAAGTATATCTTAGCTCCATAATTATTGATTCTGCTACTTATGAAGCTGTGAAAGATCGATACCTGTGTCGCTGGCTGGATCGGGTATGCGTAAAAGGGAAGGGAGAAGCCCTGGATATATATGAAATCATGAGCCCCATGGCAGAGGCCAATGAGCAGCAAAAGAGATTCTGCGCCTTTTATCATGAAGGGCTTGCAGCTATGATCAATTCCCAAGAAGACAAGGCCAAGGCGGCATTTACAAGATGTTTAGAGATCAAGCCAACGGATCCTCCCACGCAGTTGATGCTCTCAAGGCTCAAAGAACTAAACTGGGATAATTGGGACGGAGTATGGCGCTACCAGAGTAAGTGATCTCCTCCAGTCCACTATCTCACTGCTGTCCCTTCATCATGGATTCGAGCTGTTTCATTCCTCTGGGACTATTCATCTTTTTCATCATCTTCTTCATATCTTCAAATTGACGCATCAGGCGATTTACTTCCATTACTGGGCGCCCGCAGCCTTTTGCTATTCGTAAGCGTCTGCTGCCGTTGAGGATATGCGGTTTCTCCCGTTCTTGATAAGTCATGGATTGGATGATCGCTTCGACGTGCTTAAGTGCGTTATCATCAATCTTGAGATCCGCCGGAAGCTTTGAGCCAAGACCAGGAATCATGCGAATCACAGATTCCAAAGGCCCCATTTTTTTGATACTCTGGAGTTGTTTGAGGAAGTCATTTAAGGTAAACTGGTTTTTGAGCATCTTGCGGGCAAGCTTCTCTTCTTCCTCTACGTTCATTGTTTCTTCCGCTTTTTCGATCAAGCTGAGGACATCGCCCATACCGAGAATGCGGGAAGCCATGCGGTCGGGATAGAAGATCT
The DNA here is from genome assembly GCA_029982875.1 of Candidatus Cloacimonadota bacterium. Taxonomy (GTDB): domain Bacteria; phylum Cloacimonadota; class Cloacimonadia; order Cloacimonadales; family Cloacimonadaceae; genus UBA5456. Next base: position 11,246 of record JARRCD010000021.1, read on the forward strand.
CCAGATCAGGAATCTTCTCTCCTGTGCCGACAAAGGCCACGGGACGTCCCGTAACTGCCTTGATCGAAAGCGCAGCACCACCGCGGGCATCCCCGTCCAATTTGGTGAGGATTACTGCATCAAAAGCTAATTTGTCATAGAATTCATGCGCCACTGTGACCGCATCCTGACCGGTCATAGAATCGGCAACAAAGAAGATATAGTCCGGCTTGATATGCTCTTTTAAGCGGGCTACTTCGTCCATCATCTCAGTATCAATATGCAGACGTCCGGCAGTATCAAAGATCAGCAGATTGGTCAATTCCGCATGAGCCTGTTTGAGTGCTTCATCAGCAATCACCATGACATCTTTGCTGTCTGAAGAGATAACCGGAATATCGATCTGTTTACCCAAGACCTTGAGTTGTTCGATGGCTGCCGGGCGATAGACGTCGCAAGCCACCATCATGGGTTTGATCCCTTTTTTACGATACATGGCAGATAGTTTGGCGCAGGCAGTAGTCTTGCCCGAGCCCTGCAGACCAACCAACATGATCTTGGTGAGTTTGTTATTGTACACTTTCATCTCAAAACCTTCAGTATCCATGAGGGCAATGAGTTGATCGTGCACGATTTTTACGATCTGCTGACCGGGAGTGAGGGATTTCATCACTTCAGCTCCCAAAGAGCGCGTTTGTACTTCTTTGATAAAATTCTTTACTATCCTAAAATTAACATCTGCTTCCAGTAGGGCCAGACGAATCTCTCGCATGCTGTCTTTGATATTCTGCTCGGTCAGGTATCCGCTGCCTTTTAGACCACGGAAGATTTTATCAAGTCGTTCAGACAAAGAATTGAACATCTATATCCCCTTCAAAGTGTTTATAGCTAAATCATAATCCTGTGAGCCAAATATATGCGAAGCCGAAACCAGAATATCCGCTCCTGCTGCTCTGATTGCTGCACAATTCCCACCATTTACTCCGCCATCCACTTCGATTTGAAAGTTCAGTTTTTGGCTTTCCCTGATCCGAGCCAAACTGCGAATCTTATCTATTGCAGAAGGGATAAAGCTTTGAGCCGAATAGCCAGGATTCACGCTCATCACGAGCACAAAATCCAATTCTGGGAGAATGGCATCCAAAGTGGCAATCGCTGTAGCAGGATTGAGGGCGATCCCCGCCTTGATCTTATGGGCTTTGATCTCTTGAACAAGGCGATGGCTGTGGTAAACAGTTTCCTGGTGAAATGAAAGCCATTGAATCCCGATCTTGGCAAGAGGCTCTACATAGCTTTCCGGATTTGTAACCATCAGATGTGCATCAAGAGGTTTTTCCGTGAGGCTCCGGATACAGGATACCAAGGGATAGCCAAAACTGAGATTGGGTACAAAGTGGCCGTCCATCAGATCCAGATGGATGATGTCTGTGCTTTGCAGGCGACGAAGCTCGTCGGCTAAGTGAGAAAAATCCGCAGATAATACGGATGCTGCTATCTTGGTATTCATTTTTCCCTTTTCTTGACAGTATAGATGATGAAGATGATATCCTGCAGTTCTTCGCCAAACTTGTTTTTGTACTTTTTAAGGATATCATCCTTGAGCAAGATCAGTTCTTGCATCCAGGCGCTATTTTGCACACCGACAAAGAGAACGTCGTGCTCGATTTTGAGAGGATGCGAGCGCTCCGCTAAAAGCTCCCCTACCAGCTGATTCCAGGCAAAAAAGACATGGATAAAGCGTTTGTATTTCTCGCCTCCCAAACGGTAGATCAGTTTGCGGAAGCTGTTTCCTGCCAGTTGAAGAGCCATAATATACAAAAGGGAGTATCGCTGAACAGCAATTCAGCAAGAAACTCCCTTGATATTTGAATCTAATCCTGTTTACAGTATAGGCTTCTGGCATTGTATGCCAGAATCAGCACAGCCATCGCTACATAATACACGGAACCGATACCCATGGGGGTGCGATCCACAAAAGACATCAAAATACCGGGAATCATAGAAGCGATGATATAGCTAATATAACCGATAATGCGATTTGACAGAGTATGACCTTTACTATTAATCAGATATAAGGCCAGCAATACCAGAGCAATGAACACGATCGTAACACCAAGCATCAGACCCACTATGGTGCCAACCGTCATATCGGGTAGATTGATCACGTTGGAGCGTAGGGCAATCAACATTGGGGCGACGATGGCAAGCAGCATCAAGATTATTGCTCCAACCATTCTGACAGTCTTGTTTGATTTTGCTTCCACCTCAAAATGACGTTGGTGTCTTCTGAGTGTAAGATACACAATCAGGCTCATCAAGAGGAAGAAACCTGCATAAGCCAGCATCATTACGGGTCTGCCGGTGATCATACCCATTACGGATAGCACCGCAATAAATATCACCAGACCTACGATTTGCTTGATTTTAAAGAACGTATCTTTCATGGGGAACCTCCCGGATATTATTCAGCTTCAGCTTCGACCACAAAGTTCAGATTCGCAACTATGTCTTTGTGCAATCTGATGGCTTGGCTGTGTTCTCCCAATTCTTTGACATGGTGTTCCATCAAAATGCTTGAGCGATGAACCTCAATATCCTGCTCCTTAAGAGCGGTTACAAGATCATTCTCAGAAACTGAGCCAAACATGCTGCCATGTTCATCAACTTTGCGGACGAAGGTCAGTTTTACAGAAGCTATTTTTTCGGCAAGTTTTTTTAACTCATCCAGCCTTTTTTCTTCCTCAGCTTTGAACTCTTCTTGGATAGAACTCAGGCGTTTCATGTTTTCCGGGGTGGCATAAAGAGCGTACGCTCTGGGCACAAGGTAATTTCTGGCATAACCTCTTTTGACGTTTACCACCTCGCCTTTGCTGCCCAAATTTTCTATGTTTTCGAGCATTATTACTTTCATTCGGTGTTTCCTCCACGCTTATTTTTGCTAAAATTCATCCAGCCATCGGCAAAACCGATCAGGATGAGGGGAATAAAAGCATAGATCGTGATGATTATCATGATGATGCTTTTTAAGAATGCACTGGATACTACCCTGGAGATCATCACCCAGACAGAAAAAAAACCCTGAATGAGCGGAATACTGCAGAGCAGAATCAGCGAATTGATAAATATTGGTCTTCCTGCTTCATACAAATACAGGGGTAAGATGGCCAGAATCAGGATGTTTAAGAACATTGGGAATTTCATGTCTTCAGCCCGAAAGGGGATCTTGATCACTTTGTGAAAAACCAAAAACCCGATAAGCAGCGCAAAGATCTGCCCCACACCCCACAAAGAGGGTAAGACAATCTTCCACAATCTGCTGCTTAGCTGCATATACTCACCATCAAAAACCGCCGGCATTTGTGACTGCAGGAGGGACATTCCTTCCTCAAAACTACTTTCTATGATATTGCGAAATAACAGCATCCTCACCATAGAATAAAGCATTATTACCAGTGCTGCAGCCCAAAAGGCCCGATTGAGATACTGATTCCTTCTCAGTACTATCAAAAAAGTATAGGCGACAGCACCCACTCCGAAGATCGCATCAAGCACCATTAGAGGTGTGCCAAGATTACTTCCATTCCATATTAAGGCAAGTAGCGGCATCACAAAAAACGCAGTAAGGGCGCGTTGAGGTGATACTATCGCTGGACCTAATGCCTTGGCACAGAAGTACATCACCAATACCATCCCGAAGAAGGGACTGAGAATCGATAATGCTCCACAGAGGAAGGACAAAATGAACATTTATTACTCTATAACGTAGGGGATCAACGCCATCTGTCGGGCTCGCTTGATCTCTGTCGCAAGCTTACGTTGGTGTTTGGCGCAGGTGCCGGTAAGGCGAGCTGCTTCGATCTTGCCTACATCTGAGATGTATTGACGCATCAGGTCAATATTCTTGTAATCAATCACGAGCTCTTTGTTGGCGCAAAACTTACAGTATTTCCTGCGATTGTATTTTTTCTTTCTATCGCTAAAATTCATTATGCCTCCTAAAATGGTACGTCATCATCAGTGGTTTTAGGGTTGGGAGCCATTTCGTCGGGAGGAAGCGGCACTTCAGAATCTGTGGCTTCGCCTTGATCCTCGCGGTTTTTCCATTCCAGAAAATGCACCAATTCTATTGTTACTTCAGTACTTTTCCGATTGTTGTTGTTCTGATCAGTCCAGTTTCTGGTCTCGATGCGGCCTTCGATCAGCAAAGGACTACCTTTGTGAGCATTATCGGCTATCATCTCGGCAGTTTTTCGCCAAGCGATACAATCAATCCAGCTGGTAATAGTCTGCCATTGATCAGATTCATCTTTATAACTTCTGTCAACTGCTAAGGTAAACCGCATAACCGGAGTACCATTGGGGGTAAATTTGAGTTCCAAGTCATTGGCTGCTCGGCCAACAAGAAACACTCTGTTAAGTCTGGGTAATTTAAGGTCTGCCATGATTCCTCCTATTTTTCATCGCGAGCTACAAACATGTGCCGCATGATTTTTTCATTAATGTTAAACTGTTGCTTAAAGTCTTTAACAGCCAAGCTGTCCATCTTCAAGTAGTTTACGTAATAATAGGCTTCCTGGAGCTTATTGATCGGATAGGCAAGTATCCGTTTACCCCAAGGGTCGGTTTTGATGATTTCAGCACCCGCTTCGCGCAGCTGAGTTAAAATGGCTTCATTGGCCGCATCAGCTTCCTCATTGCTCAGCTTCGGCGTATACATCATCATTAGTTCATAATCCTTAATCATTTAGTTCCTCCTTTGGACTTTTGATTCCGATACTTTCTTTATCGGAATAGGATTTTTTCCATTTACTATAGTCGTTCAACATTTGATTGAACCCACTTGTCGCATATGTATCCAAAAATCCGGATACCAGCTTCAAGCAATTATCATATTGAGCCAGCTCTCCCTCGTTAAATTCCTGCAGCACATATTCGTGTGCGGGAATCAGCGCGGAACGCCCAATCCCGATACGGATGCGTTTAAGCTCACTGGGAGGTAATACCTCAAATAGAGATTTGAGGCCATTGTGTCCCCCATCGCCGCCACCATGCCGAATACGCAATTGAGTTGCTTCAAGCTCAATGTCATCATGAATGATCAAACTCTCGCTTATCTTCCATCTGAGCAGAGCTGCTTTCAAAGCCTTGCCTGAAAGATTCATATAGGTCCTGGGCTTGATCGCCACCACTTGTTTGAAGATCAGGTAATCATACTCATCTGCTCTGCTATAGCCCAGCTGATGCGATTCAGCCCAGCGATCCAAGCATATAAAGCCAAGATTATGTCTGGTATTCTGATAACGAAGTGGATGGTTGCCTAAAGCCAAGATCAATCTCATTTGCAGTCTTATTCTGCAGCAGGGGCTTCTTCCGTAGCTTCTACTTCGCCTTCTGCTTCCACTTCTTCAGCTTCTTCAGCAGATGCTTTAGCGTGAATTACTACCAGCGTAACATCGTCATGATCTTTGTAGGTCCAGCTTCCTTGGGGCAGATTGGCTATATGCAAAGAATCGCCAACTTTTAGGTCAGATACGTCGAGTTCCAAGCCTCCGGGGATGTCGGCTGCTTTGCACATTACTTTTACGCTACGCTGGATGATATCCATGAATCCGCCTTCCTTCAGACCGACAGGTTCACCCACAAAATTCAGCGGGATTTCCAATTCAATTATTTTGTTCGGATCCAAAACGAAAAAATCAAGGTGCAAAAAGTTTCTGCGCACGGGATGTACCTGCTTGTCCTTGAGGATAGTGCGGTACTTATTACCTTCCAGATTGATCTCGTAAAAAGCCAATTCGTTAAAGCTCTTTTTGTAACACTTGATGAATTCATTATTAGCGATGGAAACCTTAGTGGATTCCACACCTCCGCCATAGATTACTGCGGGAATCATTCCTGCAGCTCTCAGAGCGGTAAGATCGCTTTTCTTTTGCGTATTTCTTGGTTCAGCATTTAGAGTAAATATCATTTATTCCTCCATTTATTTACTATCTGAATAACAAACTAATCGACTCTCCAATGTGGATTTTTTTGATGGCAATGGCCAGCATTTCCGCAATCGAGAGTTGCACAATTTTCTTGCAGCTGCGTTTGTACTCTGCAAGTTGAATAGTATTCGTGATAAAGAGCTTTTCTATGGGAGAAGCTTCCAAATATTCAATCGCTTTGCCTGATAACACACCGTGGGTACAGGCTGCCAAGATCCTGCGTGCACCCTGTTCCTGCAAAGCTTGAGCCACTTTAATCAAGCTACCCCCAGTATCGATGATGTCATCAAAGAGAATCGCAGTTTGCCCCCGCACATCGCCGATGATATTGAGCAGCTCGCTTTGGTCGTCGTTACCACTGCGCCGTTTATCACCTATGGCCATGGAGCAATTTAACCTCTTGGCCAGAGCTCGGGCACGATTTGCGCCCCCAGAATCTGGAGAAACAACCACGATATCCTCCATTTGCATTATACTCTTAAAATAACGTGCAAAGGTAGGAATAGAGTATAAATGATCGACCGGGATGTCAAAAAATCCCTGAATCTGGTCAGCATGCAAATCGACTGTGACCACTCGATCTGCTCCAGCCACGGTAATGAGGTCTGCCACAAGCTTTGCCGTAATCGGAACTCTGGGTTGATCTTTCTTGTCACTACGCGCATAAGCATAATATGGGATCACGCAATTGATGCGTTGGGCGCTGGCTCGTTTCAGAGCATCGATGATGATCAACAAGTCCATGAGACTGTCGTTCACGGGATAACTGGTGGGTTGGATCACAAATACATCCGCACCCCGAACGTTATCATTTATCTTCACGAAGGATTCATCGTTCGAAAACTTAAACAACTCAATATCGCCTAAAGGAATGCCGGCATGCCGAGATACCTCTTCGGCCAAGGGACGGTTTGAATTCCCTGTAATTAGTTTTAGTTTGGAAAACATTTTTGGTACTCTCTTCGTGATAATGTCTTAGTGTTTTGGGTAAAATAACCCAGCTCCTGAAAATGACGCTGACACTTAGTCAGGTCTTCTTCGTTTTCAAATATTCCAAAACAGGTTGATCCACTTCCGCTTAACATGCTCTTAATAGCACCGCTATCATCAAGTTCCTGCAGGATGCTATCCACGGTAGGATAGAGTTTCCTTATACCTGACTCAAGTCTGTTAAACATCGTGGCTACTGGCTCTTTCGGATCAAAACGCTTTGCCTCGCTGGGAACAGAGTGTTCGACAGCGCCATAAGCGGTACCAGCCGATATTGCTATGCCGGGATTGACCAGCAGGATGTTTTCGATCAGGATATCATCCAGCGGCCTGATCCGTTCTCCCCGATTTTCACCGAGGGCAGTTCCGCCAACCAAGAAATAATTGATGTCACTGCCAAATCGGGCGGCGATATCATGCTTTTCCTGATGACTCAAATTCAAATTCCAAAGCTGATCCAAGGCTAAAATAGCATTAGCCGCATTGGAGCTGCCACCGCCTAAGCCCGCTGCAATCGGGATCCGCTTGTCGAGCTGGATTTCAGCTCCGGCAGACACTCGGTATTCGCTTTGCAAGTAACTGGCAATGCGGTAAATAAGATTATTCTTACCCCTTAGTTCAGCAATTGATGACCAAATTAATATATCACTGCTTTTTGTCAAAGAGTATTTGAGAGTATCAAAGAGGTCAATACCGCAAAAAACAGTATTGACCTCATGGTAATTCCCTGGAAGAGGCGCGAGGACCTCAAGAAACAGATTTATTTTTGCGTAGGAAACGGTTAACATTCTTCTTTTGCTTCTTGGGAACTTCGTCTCCGTAATAGTAGTAGTAATAGTAGTAATAGTAGTAGTAGTTTTGCTTGCTATAGTATTTCTGGACGTAGATACCGTTTACGATGATACCATCGATCTGCGCATCAATATTCTCCATCAATTCCTTGGTACGCTTGATGATCCCCTTATCGGTCTGACCACAGCGAACCACCACAAATGTCATATCTACCTTTTTGGTTAGAATCAAAGCATCTGTCACAGCTATCAAGGGTGGAGTATCAAAGAGCACATAGTCATAGCGCTTTCTGAGCTCAGCCACCAGGATGTCAAATCTGGGAGAAGCTATCAATTCAGAAGGGTTGGGAGGCACAAAACCACTGGTCATAATATCCAGATTCATGATCCCCGAATCCTTGATAATATCTTCGATCTTAACATCGGGATCAATCAGGAAGTCGCTGGAGCCATTCTCTTTATCAAGGGCAAATTTGGTGTGAACAGTAGGACGTCTCATATCCATATCCACCAAGATCACTTTTGCGTTCATTTGCGCCAGTGTTACTGCCAGGTTAGCTACGGTGGTGGATTTACCTTCTTTGGGACCGGATGATGTAATCAAAAGGCTGGTGCTTCCTTCGGATTTTCGTGCCAGGATATTGGTTCTCAGGGTACGATATGCTTCTGCAATGGGTGATTTGGGCGCATAATGCGACACCAATTGCTGTATCACAAAATGCATTGAACGCGTAAGTTGTTCCCGATTTTCCCCTTCAGCTTGCTCGATCATGTTGTTAAATTCTGCAAGTTTGCCTTCAGCTTCACGGATGATAGGAATAGTACCCATGATTGGTAAACGAACATAGCTCTCCATGTCTTCCAAAGTGCGAAGCTTGTTATCTAAAGAGTGCACCAAGAATGCAGCGCCCACACCCAAGCCGAGACCAAGAATAATCCCGACCAAGATATTCATGGGAACTCGTGGTTTGATTGGATCAGAGGGTCTGGTAGCATAATCAATAATGCGGATATTACCAACCTTAGCCTGTTCTGCTATCTTGGCATCCTCATATTTTTCCATCATGATCCCGTGGATTTTACTATCCATCATCATATTGCGGGATAATCGGGCTAATTCCAGCTCTGTATTTGGCAATGAGATGATCCGTTTATCATACATCTCCTGAGTTTCTTCCAAGCCTGCCACCCGGGTTCGCGCCAGCTCCAGATCAATATTAGCCTGAATCATCCGATTCAAAAGCTCATTTCTGGTCTCTAAAGGATCTCTGCCCACCGAAACTGCGACCAATTTGCGAATCTCGCGATCCAGATTGATGCGGATATTCTCCAATTCCCGATTCAGCAGCAGGATTTGCGGATGGTCCAGCGGATATTCATTCTTTGTGATCAATTTGGTAATCAAAGCCTGAGTCTCTACCGCCTGTTTCCTGAGTTCTTCCACATAAGGAGCTTTGATCATGTTATCGATATTTACCAATAAGGAATCTTGTTCACGCAATTGGCGAGTGATAATGTCCAGCGCTTTTGCTTTCACAGCCTGCTCAGTGAGTGCTTGTTCCAACATGGCTTCCAACTCAGATGATTGCTCAATCAGCTTCTCTGTTTCAGTGCTCAGTTCGGCAAGTTTATTTAGGTTTTTAAATTCTCTCAAGTCATTTTCAGAAGCCTGCAGACGTCGGCTGATGGCATCCAATTGAGTTTCCAAGAATTCCCTTATCGTAGTATATTCCAAGCGCGCACGCTGGGTATTTTGCTGTTGGATAGCTTCTGCAATTGCGTTTACCGCAGCCATCGCTTCGGTGGGGCTGGTGGATTCTATACTAATAGTAAGAATATCTGTATCACGTTTGGATTCAACCTTTACTTCGCCCAATCTCCCTGCTGGATTCTCACTTGATGCGATGGGGAAAAGATCCCAATCCGGATATTTCTTCATGATCTCCCAGGCCAGAGTGAGAGTTGGTTTACTTTTGATTAATTCAATTTGATTGTTGATCGCATTTCTGCTCATACCTGGAGTCGCAATAAGCATAAAATCTGCCCCGGTCTGCTGATCTTCCAAGAGGATTCGGTTTGAAGCTTCATAGATCTTTGGTTGGCGGGCTGTATAAAACACGGTTGCCGCCATTACCAAAACGAATACCAATACGACCAAATAACGATATTGTAAGACTATCCTAAGATAATCCGCAAGTTTTATCTCATCCTGAAGTTCTTGATTTTGTATTTGATTTTCCACTTAAGCCTTCCTTGATTTACAATCCTGAAACCAGATCATATACACTAAGAGCTATTGCTGCCTTGGACAAGAAATCTGCAACTCTTGAAAAGGCATAGAATATAGTTCCTGAGACTACGATAGTATCTCCGGGTTGAAGAGCGGGAATCAATTCCGTGTCCCCGGTTTCCAGGTAGTCTTTAAAATTCACCCAAAGCACCTTTTCGCCTTCAGCGACGGGACGTACGATCCTGATTTTAGTAAGCTTGGCATCCTCATTGGGACCACCCGCCAGCGCAAGTAAGGTAAGAAAATCAGTATCATCTGGCACTACATAGAGCCCCGGTTTGGCAACCTGCCCCAAGATATAGGTATTCATCTTCAGCTTTTCTACTCCACTTCGAGCTCCATCAAAGGTATATGCCGAGATATTGCTCGATGGTGTAAAGGTAACTGAATTCTGAGCGAAAAGGGTTAAACTTATACAGATCAATAAGATCGCAAACAGAATCTTCTTCACAATTTCCTCTTATGCATTTTATGTAAAAATCCTGAGCTTGGCATTCCAGTCAAGCATTTTCTTATGGGGTTAGCAAAATCCGTGTTATCCGTGAGCTTCCCAACCGTAATTATCACTTGTCTGCCTCATTCGCGATAAACTTGGCTTTGAGTCCTGATACTCTCCTGAACAGGACTTGATCAGGACTCAAACCCGACTTAAAATCCAGATAATTGCCTTGGTCTTCATCCCCAAAGACCAGAGCCAATATTCTCTTGTATAATTTCATCTATTATTGAACGTAGAATATACGTTCCGGAGATTCTGAGCCCATATACATTTGGTGTTGCTCATCCCAATCAAAGTAATCCACCCGCCAACGTAATACATCTCCGGATTCGATGGGATTCTCTTCATCAACCAGGATTGGGAAAGGCAAAGTCAGGGGGTCATCTTCCATAGCTAAATCCAAATCTCCGTTCCAGATGAGTTTATTTTCCTCATTCCAGACTAATACGCGGTAGAATCCGGAGCGGTCATCTGCTGAATTCCAGACAAAATTCAGATCAGTAATATCCACAAAGTCACCGTCGTTGGGACTGAGTAGATAGGGTTTGGCCAAAAGGGCGTAAGATACGGTATCTGAAATGGTGCTATTACCGCTGGAATCAAACAGTTCAATGTAGTATGAATACCAGATTCTTTCTACCAGATCTTCTTCATCCAAATAGCTATTCTGATTTGCCTGGATCTCATCAATCACCACCGAATCCGCTTCGATATCAGAAAACCTGTAGATTTTTATGTGGCTAAGATCATTATCTATCAGAGGTTCCCACATCAGTCTCATCATGTGGCCTTCGGGGACAGTATCGATGCCATTGTTGTCATCGGTTAGTTCTACTTGAAAGCCATCTATTTCGATGGTTCCATCTCCCGCATCTCCGAGATGTGGAATTAGGACTGGCTGGGTAGGGGGGACGGTATCCTTATAGGATTCATCCTCTCCCGCACAGGCACTGAGTAAAAACAGGGCCAATATTATGTATCCTATGTATTTCATGATTTCTCCTAAAAGCGAAGTCTGAGACCCAGTCTATTGCTTATTCCGATCGGATTTGTGATCAGAGCGTAATCTAAGAATATGCCATACACCTTAATGCTGGCACCACAACTGAAATTTGAGTCATAATATCCCAGCCGTAGATTGGCCCGATCATCGTAATTCCAATCCACACCATA
>JARRCD010000022.1 GCA_029982875.1 Candidatus Cloacimonadota bacterium
CATGGAGTTCAGAAAACATCAGCTTACAAGGGGATGATCTGCAAGAGATACCCATGGCAACCATGAGATCTTGGGTCAAAGCACATAAAGCGGGCGAAATTGTAATATTGGAAGATGTAGATAAATGGGATAAGACCGATGAGGTGGTAGATGTCCTAAAAAAGCATGGGATCAAAACAGCCGTCTCAGTACCCATGATGCAAGCAAAGCAATGTTTGGGTTTCGTTGGTTTTGACTTTCTTATCCTGCAAAACCATTGTTCCGAGACCGTAATCACTCTGCTCAAGCTCTTTGCCCAACTATGGGTAAATATACGCAACCGGAGCGAATTGGAAGCGAGGCTGATCTGGCAGAAAGAAAGAGCTGAAGCCGCCAATAGGGCTAAGAGCGAATTTTTGGCTAACATGAGTCACGAAATCCGCACTCCCTTAAATGGGGTGATAGGCTTTACTGAACTCCTGCTAAATTCAAGCCTTAATCCCATCCAATGGCAATATGCCCAAAACATCGTGAGCTCCAGTCACAATCTTATGGGTATCATCGATGATATCCTGGATTTATCCAAGATTGAAGCGGGAAAACTCGAGCTTGATCCGGTGCGGACAGATTTGATACAATTGCTGGAACATGCCGTAGATATCGTCAAGATCAAAACCGCGGAGAAGAAGCTGGAATTATTGTTGGATATCCCTCCCGACCTCCCGCGCTATGCGGTCTTGGACCCTTTGCGCTTAAACCAGATCCTGATCAATCTCATCTCAAACGCAGAGAAATTTACCGAACACGGCGAAATTGAGTTGCAGATATCGTATCAGATGATAGATGGTGATCATGCAGACATCCGCTTTAGCGTTCGCGATACCGGCATCGGGATCAATCCTATGCAGAAGAAAAGACTCTTTAAGGCTTTCTCTCAATTGGATTCTTCTACTACGCGAAAATATGGCGGCACCGGTTTGGGCTTGGTTATATCAAACCATCTCGCCAATCTGATGAATAGCAAGATAGAGTTTAAAAGTGAAGTGGGAAAAGGTTCTGAGTTCTTTTTCGTGATCAATTGCCGGGTCGAAAAAGCCCAAACTCCGGCCCCTGAAAGTTTTTCCAATATTAACCGGATTATGATCATAGATAAAAATGCCCGAAATCGGAGCATACTGCAAAAAATGCTTGAGTATTGGAAGATTGCTTCTCGTAGCTATAGCGATAGTAATTCAGCTTTGCAAGAACTATCACCAGAACATAGTTATGATGCGATTATCCTGGATTATGAAACTCCCAGCCACAATGATATGAAAGCCCTCAAACGCTTACGTGATCCTTGGGGTACTGCTCAGAAGCCCATTCCTCTGATCCTGATGCATCAATCCGCTGAAGAAAGCGATATCATTGAAGATAAAAATCTGCTGGAAAATTACTTCCTGATCGCCAAACCCGTCAGACCCAGTGAACTGCATGATCGGCTGATGGATATCGAACACAATAAAATATGCCTGTCACAGCATAAAAATAGCAGAGTGCAAGCAAAAACTACTAAAATCAAGTATAAGGATGAGCCGGTAATCCTGATCGCAGAAGATAACTTATTAAACCAAACCTTACTCAAAGAAATGATCCTTCAGCAGATTCCCAATGCCACCATCTACTCTGTAAGCGACGGATATCAAGCCGTTGAAAAGGCCAAAGAAATCGCTGCTAATCTCATTCTAATGGACATCCAAATGCCAAATCTGGATGGGGTAAGTGCAAGCAAGGAAATCCGCAAGTTTTCGGATGTCCCCATCCTGGCTATTACTGCTGATGTATTGAGCGAAGAAAGAAACCGCTGCCTTGAGGCAGGGATGAATGACTTTCTCACTAAACCTATCCTGGCTAAGGATCTGGATAAAGCACTTCAGCAATATCTTTCCTTGACTCTTGATGACCAAAATGATGAGCAAACCCATCCTAAAATGCAGGATACCCTGGATCACTTTGACAAATCTGCCCTGCTGAAAAACATCTCCGGGGATAAAGAGGCCATGGACGAGCTCCTGGAGCTTGTATTAAGTAGCTTCCCTCAAAAAATCCAGGGCATCAAAGAGGCTATGGCCAAGAATAATGCTGAAGAGGCAAAATCTATCCTCCATTCACTGAAGGGTTCTGCCCAAAATATGCACTTTACGCACTTGGGTTCATTGGCAAGAAACATGGAACAGACTTACGATCACCTTAGCGCTGAGCAAGCTGAAAAGATGTATTCTGAGATAGCATCTGAATGGGAGATAGTAAAGCAAATCGTAGAGCAAGAGAATGAAAGGCAAAAACTTGAGACTCCGTGCTCAAACCCGGATGCTGCGTTATAAGTGAATTCCAGGACGCTTTAGCTACCGGCTTTTCGGTCTGAGGATTATCCATAAATAGGCATAAGCGGTGCCTGAAAGCAGCTTGACCACTCTCAGAATTGCCTCAGGATCAAGTCCTGATTAAGTCCTGAACAGGAGAGCATCAGGACTTAAGCTCAAGATAAAATTAACTTTGCACAAGCAGCAGCAAGACAGGAGGGATACGGCGCTTCAAGCGGCGCCGCTACTTGTCAGATTTTAGCCGTTATCCTTGAGATTGATCTTGCGACTCTTGAAACCGTATCCCATTACATCATAGACATCGGTAACCACCATAAAGGCATCGGGATCGATCTCTTTGACCATATCGGTGAGCAAGGGGACTTGGCGGCGGTTCAACACGCAGAACATCACGTAAATATCTCGTTGATTGAAGCCACTCACACCTTTGAGGAGGGTAACCCCTCTTTGTAATCGATCAAAGATCACACCCCGAATCTCGTCCACATTGTTTGATATGATATACACACCCTTTATATAAGGCAAACCTTCTGAGGCCAGATCGGTAATCCTGGTGGTGATAAAGAGATTAATATAACCCCAGATCAGGAGTTTGGGGTCGCCCAAGAAGATAGCTACAGCCAGAATAATCCCGGTCTCTACTATATAGTAACTTGTGCCAATGGAGAGATTTGCCTTTTGCCTGATCAAGGCTACTGGAATATCCGTGCCCCCGGTGGAACCGCGGAAGCGGAAGATGAGTCCGAGACCCAATCCCAAAAGCACAGAACCGGCGATAGCGGAGAGGAAAATCTCCTGTGGCGGTAACAAAGCCAATATTTCCTTGCCCTCCACAATGTGCGTGTATGGGGCAAGATCTTTGATAATGCCGATTTTATGCATCACTCTAAAGCTGAGTAAATCCGTCATGATGCCTGACACAAACATCCCATATAGCGATTTACTGCCAAAGGACTTACCGATGAAGATAAAACTGATAACAAACAAAGGTAGGTTGATCAAAATCATGCTCACGCCATTGGGCAAACCAGTGAAGGCATATATAATCTGGGATATACCCCCGACTCCGCCTGGGGCCATGTTATATGGCAAAAGAAACCAGGAATATCCTGCGGCAAAAAATACCGAGGCAAAGATGATGCCCAAGTAGTTAATTAACTCTCGTTTTAGGCGCTGTTTTTGAGGATACTTTATCGTCATTATTTTCTCCTATTATTCTTGACGAATAATGCTTATTCTAATAGTTTGTCCCAGCAAGTTGCAAGAGGGTTGGATTGTCTTTTACCCTCAAATCAACAAACATTAAAGATCAAGGAAATGCAATGAAAATCGATATCAGATTAGACGGACACAAACACCAAATTATCGACTTGGATCAAGCTCGACCTATCTCCCAGATTTTGAAGGGTACCAATATCGACCGGGACCATATTTTGAGCTACAAAATAAACCACACAAATTATGTCAATGAAGATTATCTGCCTACAGGTGATACCCTGGTCAATTGCATCACCGCCAAGCATCCTGAGGGTTATCGCATTTATCAGGATACGGCTCTTTTTATTATGGCTAAGGCTCTGTATACGATGCTGGGCGATAAACACTCAATGGTAGCAGAGCATTCCATCAGCGATGGCGTGTTTTGTGAGGTCTTCAATGCCGAGAAATTCAGTGAAGAGGATTGTTCCAGACTCAGTCAGCAGATGCATGAGATCATTGAGCGAGACCTTCCAATAGACCATCTTGAGGTCAAGACCTCAGAGGCTATCTCCATCTTCAATTCCATGCAGCGCAAGGATGTACTCAAAAATATCAGAGCTCATTATAGCGAAACTACGCGCGTCTACCGGTGCGGGAAGTATTACGATTTCTTCATCCGTCCCTTGGCAGATCGCACCGGTTTGATCAAGGATTTTGAGATCATCTACCAAGCTCCCGGCTTTATCTTAAGATTTCCCGCAGGAGACGAGATGAATATCTCTACACCTTTTATCCTGCCCCAAAAGCTCTTTGCCCTGCACCAGGAACACGATAAATGGTTGGACATTCTGAGAGTACACAATATCGCCGATATCAATCGCTTGATTGCCAGCTATTCCATCTCCCAATTCATCTTGGTAGAAGAAGCATTGCATGAAAAGAAAATAGCTGAAATCGCGGCTGATATAGTTAAGCATAAGGATGTGAAATTGATCCTCATAGCCGGGCCCTCATCCTCGGGTAAGACCACTTTTGCCAAACGCCTTAGTGTGCAATTGCAGGCCAGCAGGGCCAAGCCCATAGTAATCGGCATGGATGATTATTTTTTGGATAGAGACAAAACTCCCCGCAAAGAGAACGGAGACTATGATTTTGAATCTATCAATTCCATCGATCTCGATTACCTGAATCTACAGCTAAGACTCTTGCTTGATGGCGAACAAGTTGAGCTCCCTCATTATGATTTTACCCGTGGAGTAAGACGCCGGAGTAACCACTTTGTGAAGATGGAGGAAAATGACATCATCGTTATGGAAGGAATACACGGACTCAATGACGCTCTAACTGCCACCATCCCGGAAAACCGCAAAGCGCGAATCTATGTCTCAGCTCTGAATCAGCTGAATATCGATAATCACAATCGCATCCCCACCACGGATTGCCGGCTTTTGCGCAGGATAGTAAGGGATCATCGCTATCGGGGATATTCTGCCGACGAGACTCTGAAACGGTGGCGGGATGTGCGGGAAGGTGAAGCAAAAAACATCTTTCCCTTCCAGGAAAACGCCGATTATCTCTTCAATAGCAGCTTGACTTATGAATTAGGCGTACTCAAGAAACATGCCTGGAAGATGCTGCACTTTGTCCCCTCCACCTCTTCGGCATACACCGAAGCCCGCAGATTATTGCGCTTGCTTGACCACTGCGATGATATTGAAGATGCACAGGTACCTTACAATTCCATTATCCGTGAATTTACCAGCGGCTCGGTATTTAGATATTAACTATGGCTAAGATCAATATCCTATCTGAAGATGTACGCAATAAAATCGCTGCCGGCGAGGTAATAGAACGACCTGTCTCTGTGGTGAAAGAATTGGTAGAAAATAGCATCGATGCGGGAGCAGATGCCATTACCGTTATAGTGGAAAACGGAGGTAAGGATCTTATTCAGGTAATCGATAACGGGAGCGGGATGGACCCTGATGATGCAATGTTGGCCTTGGAAAGTCATGCTACCAGTAAGATCAGGAATTTGGATGACATCGTGCATATCAGTTCTTTGGGTTTTCGGGGAGAAGCCCTGCCTTCGATAGCCTCGGTCTCAAATTTTACTCTTCTCACCCGAAGTAACAACATGGATACGGCAGTTCGGATAGATATCAATTCCGGTAAACTGAAAGATGTACAAAAGACTTCATCGAATTGTGGTACTACCATCTGGGTACGCGGACTCTTCAAGAGCCTGCCCGCCCGCCGCAAATTTCTGCGCAGCGATCATGTGGAATTGCGCCATATTCTCAAGTATTTTCACTACCAAGCCCTTATTTACCCCAGTATCACTTTCAAACTGATTGCAGACGGAAAAGAAAAGCTGAACTATATTGCCTCCGACAACCGCAATCAGAGAATGAGCGATATCTTTGGTTCCTCTTTCTTTTCCGATGACATCATTGAAGTTTCCGGAAGTTCCGGAGAATACTCTGTAACTGGTTATATCTTTGGTCTGGAAGAGCGTCGGGACAAGCTGATCGATGCTCAATATGCCTTCATCAACGGTAGATTCATCAACGATAAGACAGTGAAACACAGCATCAAAAGTGCCTATGAACCCTTTATCCTCAAGACCAGAATCTGGATGAAAGGCACAACCCCTCCCTATATCCTTTTTATCAAGGTCCCCCCTACTCAGATTGATGTGAACGTATCACCCACCAAAAGTGAAGTGAGATTCAGAGAGAATCAGAAAGTGCACGCTCTCATCTTTGAGACTCTTTCCCGGGCTTTGAAACGTTATGAAGAAGAGAAATTTGCCTCAGCCCGCGCTAAGTTTCTCAATCCTCCAAGCTCCAGCCGCCCCAGCAGCCTGGAGCGGGATATCTTCGTGCAGAATGTTGAAGTACCGCGCTATGGAGAATACAAAAAGGAGCATGCTAATCTCTTTCAGGACGATCTTTTTAGAGCTAACGAAACTGAAACTCCAAAAGCCATACCCATCGTGAATCAAGAGCTCTCTGATAACGATGATCAGCAGGAAATCTTTGATGATATGCCCAATGATGCTGTCTCCTACAAATTGCTCTTGCAGAACGAAGAGGAATACATCAATCCCTGGCAATTGCACAATACCTACATATTTGTGCAGGTGGAAGATGGATTGGTAATCATTGATCAACACGCTGCTCATGAACGCATCCTGTATGAAAAGCTGATCCATCGCAGCAGCGGAGCACCGGCCACACGGCAAAAGTTACTCCTTCCTCTGGTCATTGATATTCCGCCGTATATAGCTTCGGAAATCAGGGAGCTGGTGGATGAAAACTGGGAGATTTTTGAAAAAATTGGCTTTGTCCTCAAAAAGTTTAGCGGAGATTCCATCGTGATCGAGGAGATTCCGGCAGAACTGGGCGATTTTCAGGGCGGCAAAGTCTTTATCGATATCCTCAAGCAATTGGAAACTGAGATGGAAGCCAGCACGGATTTTCGGGACTCTTTGGCTAAGTCAATCTCCTGCAAAGCAGCTATCAAAGCAAATACCAAGTTATCACGCAAAGAAATGCTTACTTTGATCAACAACCTCTTCGCGTGCCGGGTGCCATATTTTTGCCCCCACGGCCGCCCCTTGATCGTAAAAATGACCCTTTCCGATTTCGAGAAAAAATTTAAACGCCTGGTATGATCATAACCGTCGAAGGCCCTACCGGAGCGGGTAAATCTGCAATTGCGCTCAAAATAGCTCAAGCGCTATCCACGGATATCATAAATTGTGATTCACGGCAAATCTACAAATACATGGATATCGGGACGGCAAAGCCTACCCCTGCGGAAAGGGATTTGGTCACTCACCATCTTTTTGATATCATTACTCCGAATGAAAGGTACAACGCCGGTCGCTATGTTCAAGATGCACAAAGAACGATACAATTACTTCAAACTCAAGCTAAGATCCCCCTGCTTTGCGGTGGCACCGGGCTATATGTAAAAGCCTTGCTGGAAGGACTATTTGAGCATCCCCCGATAGATCCTGCTCTGAAAACAAAGCTCAAACAAGAACTTCAGCAATGCGGCACAGAGGCTATGTATAAGAAACTGCAGGCAATAGACCCCACATTTGCCGATAAAATCAGCGCGCATGATCCACAACGCATCTTGCGAGGATTGGAGGTCTTTGAAGCTACGGGCAGGACTTTGTCTCAACATTGGTCAGAACAACAGCATCACCAGCGATATAAAGCGCTGAGAATCTTGGTGAATCCCGAACGAGATCTGCTTTACCAAAGCATCAATGATCGGATGCAGAAAATGCTTGCTCGGGGCTTGATTGCCGAGATCGAGAGTTTGCTTGCGCGAGGTTACACCTGGACAGACCCTGGGCTCAATAGCTTGGGATACAAAGAATTCAAGGACTACTTTACCAAAGCAAAAACCATCGCACAATGCGCTCAAATAGCTGCCCAGCATCACCGGAATTATGCCAAAAGGCAAGTGACTTGGTACCGCAAGCAGAAATTTGATTTGACAATATCGCCAGATAGCGTTAGCTTATCAGATATCCTCAGGGTTATCAAACCCGATTCTTGAGGTTGCAAGAGGAAATAGTGCAAATCATAGCAAAAATAGTAAATCATGAAATCTCCGATAAGGATTTAGCTCGGGAGATGCAATGCGGAGGGAATCAGTCACAAGCGTTCAAGCGCTTGGTAGACCGGTGTTTGCTTTTGGCGAAGGCCGAACAATTGAACTTTGTGGTCACAGATGAAGAATTTGATACCGCCCTCATGGAAATTCTGGATGAAGAGCAACCCTTTGGCCTGCCTCCCGGCTCTCTGCAGGATATGGATGCCCTGGAGATGGAGAGCTTAATCCGGCACAATATCATTATCCGTAAATATGTCGCCAGCCTGTATCCGCACGAGCAACCGATTTTGGAAGAAAAACTCAAAGAGCTGTATCAGGAACAAATTGAAAACTTCTGTTGCGAAGAGATGGTGCGCTGTTCTCACATTCTTGTGAAAGGAGATGATGCCTTGGAAAAAATCACGCAGCTCCGTGCCCGCATCAAGAATCCTGCAGATTTTATAGCTGAGTGCAAGACTTATAGCGATTGCCCTTCCAATGAAAGCTGCGGAGACTTAGGCTATTTCCCGCGGGGTAAACTCTTTCCCGAAATTGAGAAAGTAGCATTTAGTTTGAAAAAAGGCGAGATCAGCCAGCCCTTTAAATCACCCGAAGGGTACCACATCCTCATGCTTACGGATCGAAAGCAGAAAACTCAGATTCCTTTTGAAGAGATCAAGCATAGCCTGATATCTCATTTGCAAGTGATAGCGCGAGAGTATTTTCTACTGCGCCATTTGGGTGAGCTTTACGAAGAATTTCAAGACCAAATCCTGATTTTCAATAATGCCTTCAAATAAGCTGTCCGATATCTTTGGCATCAGCACCTTTGGCGAATCTCACGGACCCGCTATCGGGGTATTGATCGATAGCCCCCTGCCCAATATAGATTTCCCTTCTGAAGAACTGCTTCAAGCCCTTCAACGCCGCAATCCCCAGCTTTCTTTTACTACTGCCAGAAATGAGCCCGACCAGATAGAAATCCTCAGCGGCGTGATGGATGGCAAAACGACCGGTATGCCTCTCTGCTTGATTGTGCGCAATCTTGACGCTCGCAGCACAGATTATGAAGCTCTGAAAGATGTTTTTCGTCCCGGTCATGCTGATTTTTCCTGGTTTCAAAAATACGGAATTTATGACTACAGAGGCGGAGGCAGGGCTTCAGGTCGAGAAACCCTGGCCCGGATTATCGCGGCAGATCATGTAAAATCCGTCTTGGGAGATATCGATATTCATATCACCTGCACACAGATCGGCGAGCTCAAAGCCATGTCTCAGAAAGGCGATGCGGCTAATCCCTGGCATTGGCCTTGCTCCCAAACTTTCCCCAAACTTATGAGTTATCTGAACGAGATTCAGAAATCCGGAGATTCGGTGGGTGGGATATTACGTGTTTCAGCACATAATGTTCCCCCAGGATTGGGCGACCCCGTATATGAAAAGCTCTCTGCCAATATTGCCAAAGCCATGTTTTCC
Organism: Candidatus Cloacimonadota bacterium; assembly: GCA_029982875.1. Lineage (GTDB taxonomy): Bacteria > Cloacimonadota > Cloacimonadia > Cloacimonadales > Cloacimonadaceae > UBA5456. The sequence continues at coordinate 9,636 of JARRCD010000022.1, forward strand.
ATTGGCAGTATCCGCGGCATTCACTTTGGTGATGGTCTATTATTAGCGGAACAAACAGGCAGCCAGGTCAATGACCAATTCATTAACGGAAAACTCGCCAGTAATCAACATGGCGGAATCCTGGGCGGGGTCTCTACTGGTCAGGATATTTCTTATGATCTCATAATCCGGCCAGTTTCCTCTATACGAATTCCCCAACAGAGCCTGGATAGACCAGGACAATCGCGGCAAATTAGCATCCAAGGTAGACACGATGTCTGCCATATCCCTCGCATTATTCCCGTCATTGAAGCCATGCTGAAGCTCTGCTTGGCCGATGCCATTCAGTATCAGAAATTAGTCTCCGCTCAAAGCCAATCTCTGGCAGGTTTCCGAGAAAGCCTGGATAAATTGGATGCAGAACTCATCCAAGTATTAGCTCACAGAGCTGAAATCGTAAAACAGGTAAAAGCTTTCAAGACTAAACAGGGTCTTCCTCCCCAAGATCCCGAACGTGAAAAGAATATTCAAGATCAATGCAGTGCTTTAGCTGCCAAGCTCGGTCTTGACCCCCATTTAGCAAAAGAAATCATTAAATTAAGTATAAGGATAAGTAATCTATGTTAGTTATCACAGCACCAAATTTTAGCATATTACCCGAAAAGTCACTAAAAAGGTTCATATGGATGGAATATCGTCTGGATCTCTGCGACGATTGGATGGAGAAGGATTTTAAGCAACTCCCCATAAACACCATCCTCACTTGTCGAGGCCCAAGATTTACACCTGATTTGCTGCAGCGCATGCTGGATAGTCCCTCGCTTATTGATCTCGATCTTGCGCAATGGGAAAAGCACCAGGATGCCGTACCTGCCGAGCGGCTCATTTTGTCGGTGCACCTTGATGAATTTGACGAAGATAGCATCCGTAGCTTCCTGAATCATCCCCAAGCGGCAAAATTCTATAAGTTGATCCTCAAAACCGAGCGCTTTGCCGATATCATTCGCACTAAAACACTTATTGAAGCAGCAAAACGCGATATAATCTTCAATGTGCAGGGACGCTGGGCCTTGTTGCAAAGATCTCTTTGTGATATCTTTGAATCTCTTGGTTGCTATGGGGCTTATGATGATTCTGTGGTTACTGATCAACCCTTGTTTGGCGATATTTTGCGAATCTGGTTGTTAAACAACCAAGATGTCGAATATGCTTTAGCTATCATTGGCTCTGAACGGGTTAATAAATCGCTTACGGTGCAATGTTATAACTATGCTTATGAAAATATTAAAAAAAACTATGTCATGCTGCCTATCCCGGCAAACGATCTTGCTGAAGCTTTCGAAGTGCTTACCTTTTTGAAAGGATATTTTAAATTAGCCGGCCTGGTCATCACCAATCCCTTCAAAAAGCAAATTGCTACCTTCCTTAAATGCCGACAATCTATCATAAATACAGTTCAATTTTCGGAAACAAAACACCTTTACAATGTATATAATCCTGACCTTGATACCTATGTTTATACCAAAAATACCGATGTAGTCGCATTGCGCAATGCATTGCAAAAATTGGATATCAAACCCACTCAGCGGATTCTGATTTACGGAAGCGGTGCTTGTGCAGAAGCCTTTGCCCGTGAACTTAAGCTCAGAGATTATCAAAGAATCTTCATAATGGGTCGAAACGAAGAAACGGTGAAGCAGCTGAAAGACAGATTCCAACTCCTTGATCCAGATGGCGAGCCTTTTGATCTTTTGATCAACACCACTCCCCTGGGTTCCGATGCTGAAGACGACATTAGCCATATCCCCAAGTTTAACCAGCTTATAGACTTAAACTATCCCTATAATGATCAGCCTCTGCTAACCAAACTGGCTAATGAGCAGAATCTGCCTCTGATTGATGGCATAGAATTTTGGCAAATGCAATTCGATGCACAACTCCATTGTTTGGTTTATTCTGAAGCAGAAAACAGCGACTTGCTGGATAGAGCTTGACAGAAAATAATTACGGGAAAAGATTACTTTAAGTTTCATAAACAACCCTACCAAATAAACAAGGAGTGTTACAATGAAAAGAAGATGCCTTTTGTTCTCGTTCCTCATCATTATTTTGATGTTTTCTAATCTCACTGCCAAGACAGATCTTAGTGCAATGCAAATGGGATGGCAAGAATTCCCTTTGGCCGCCGTGGATAACCTCTTTATTCCTTACTCTAATCCTTCCCTCTTGGCAACTGGTAATGCCAATGGCCTGGGTATAGTTAATCTGGCTGATGAAGATAAATTTGTTAAACACTATTGGCTGATGCTAAATTCTGATTTCTTAAGCTACAGTTTTGAAAGAGACCACGACAAAAACTACCACATGATTGCGGCTGCTACAGAGCTTTTACCCCGATATATCCACCCCAATATCTATGTGGGGGCAAACTTCCGTTTCGAGGAAAACAATGCGGATTACGGCACCTTCCGTTCTGCATTAACTTATCGTCCTCACGACTTTGCCTCTGTAGCCTTTGCTCTGGATAATCCGCTTAAAATGAAGCCATCTTATCGCTTTGGCCTGGCATTACGTCCCTTTGTATTTACCGACAAAGTAGCAGATTATCGTCTTGAGCTCTCGGCAGACATCAATTACTCCAAGCTGGATAAGAATTCGGATGCGGTTTATCTTGATGATTATGAGATTAAGAGTCCGGTACTGGGAATCAATACCCAGCTATTGGACGGAGTGAAAATGGGAGCTACTTACAATATAGATGAAGAAACAGCTTTACTTTCCTTCAGCCTGAGCTCTGCTATTTTCGAAATCGGCAGCATGGTCCGCGCCAAAGAAAACGATAATTTCGGCTATGCTTATGCTCATCTTACTGATGATTACTTCAAGCCCATTCTCGGTCTGAAACCCCAGCAATGGTATGAAATGCCCGCTAAAGTAAACCTCGTAAGCTACGAAGCTCCCAAGTTCAGCATGGGACCCTTCAAGATTTATGACAATGAAACTCGCAGCATTGAAGCTATCTGCCAGGAATTGAAAAAAGCCAAACAAGACCAGACGGTAAATGGGATTCTTTTAGTCAATCCCTCCTTTAGCACCTCATTTGCGCTGCAACAAGAACTGGTGGCGGCTTTTCAGGATTTTAAAAGCAGCGGCAAAAAAGTAGCTGTGTATTACGACAACATATCCAATGGTGGCTATATCCTGGCCTCAGCCATTGCCGATAAGATCTACCTAAACCCCATGGGCAGCGTTGATATCAGGGGTTTAGCCATCGCCAGCCCTTATCTGAAAGATTTGCTCAACAGCTTGGGTATCGAGGTGGTAAATTTCAGAAGTCACAAATACAAAAATGCTGCTAATATATTCAGCGAAAACGAAATGACAGCAGCAGAGCGCGAAGCATATGAATCCATTCTGCAAAGCATATATGATCAAATGGTGGCACAAATTAATGCAGGACGCAGCGAAAAACTCATAAAACCCATCCAAACCATCATCGATGAAGGACCCTACCTCATTGCCCAAAATGCGCTTGATCTGGGCTTGGTGGATGAGATTATCTATAAAGATCAATTGGATGAGGTATTAAAAGAAGATTTTGGCTTTGCCGCTCGAAGTTCAAAACTTGCAGTATATCGAAATTACGATTGGTCAAGACCCAAAGAAAACCAGATTGCCATGATCTACGCCTCCGGCAATATAGTGAGTGGGAAAGGAACACCCGGCCAGAAGATCGCTCAGGAAACTACCGTTGATCTCATCCACAAAGCGCGGAACAACCCAATGTACAAGGGTATTATACTGCGTGTAGATAGCGGTGGTGGAAGTGCTCAGGCCTCCGACATCATCCTGCGGGAAATCAAACTCGCTCAAACCGAAAATAAACTACCGGTTGTAGTCTCTATGGCAGGAGCAGCAGCCAGTGGAGGATACTATATCTCAGCCTCGGCAGACAGGATCATTGCCAATCCTAGCACCATTACCGGCTCCATAGGAGTAGTCGGCTTTACCTTCAATGCTTCAGAGATGTTTAAAAAGATCAAGGTTAATTGGAGCACGGTTAAAAAAGGTGAACGCTCCGATTTGGGCTCCATACACAGAAGTTGGAGTGAAGATGAAAAGAAATTGGTAGAAGACTCTATCGCCCATACCTACGACCGGTTTCTAAGTATTGTGGCAGACGGCAGAAAAGGACTCAGTAAAGATGATGTCCACGCCATCGCTCAAGGAAGAGTATGGACCGGAGAACAAGCCAAGACAAACGGTCTGGTGGACGACTTAGGTGGTTTGGATGTGGCGGTTGAACATATGCGGGAACTAACCGGTATAAAGGGTTATATCCGTCTGGTAGATGCCTCCGCTCAGCATGATGATATTCGCCTGGATATAGATTTCAACTCTCTGATGATGCTATCCGCTTTTGAGGCTGTTGCAAACCTTAGCTCCGAGTATATCCAAATCTACGATATGTGGAAAGACTTTGAAGATGATACCGCTTTGATGCTTTGCCCCATTTCCCTTGATACAATCAAATTCTAAACTTACTATCAGGGTGGAGTCGATCGGCTCCACCCTATAAACTTTTTTACCTTAAAACACACTCTCTCTCACGCTCGAGCTTTATACTCCCGTAACTTATTCAACAACTCCTGTCTGTCTTGTTCCAGAATCTTCTTTGCTTGAGCCCAATCAGAATAATGATACTTTCGTGATATTTCAAGACTGGATTGATCCTTAAAATGTATGGTAAAACTCATCTTACTATACACAATACTATTGGGATCCGCTCCCATGTCTCGTACTACAGAAACACTGGCTATCTTGCTCAAATCTACTACATTGCCGTCTGAAAGTTCGTGTTTCATAGCGACTCCTGAAATAATTCATTGCGATTTTACGATTATTTGTAATCTCAAAATATTGGCAAGCTTTTTTTTTGTTAATTTTACTTATATTTCCTCTTTTTTCTTCTATATTGTGGATTTATGTCCACTTTATGTGGTTTTATTTCCCATAAGCTATCGCATTAGCGTGACAAAAAAGTGGGAGAAACGCCCAAATATCTACCCCAAGTGAAGAATTAACCAACCTGAATTCCATCAGCACTCGGAAATGGTGGGGTCGTCTTGCGTGATGCTATCTAAAATGCCGTCCCGATGTGACTCAACGATGCGGATATCTGGTAGCCTTGGGGATCTCTACGAATTATTACACATTAACTCGGCTAACGATGGTGATAGCTGAGAACGATTAATAGCGCCAAAGGGGAAGCACAAAGCTGCCTCTATTTTGTAAAAACCCATATTACGAGATGCTCAGCCCAGAATCACCAGGATTTTTCCCGAAAATCTACTTAATTACTGGGATATCCCCCAAAATCGATTATCATATCAACAAAAACAATAAAAGGAGATTGCTATGTATTCAAGAAAGATTCGCACAGGTATCGATGAGGTAGGCATTCAAGACTGGGGCCGTAGATTGTTCGATTCTTTGATTCCCCTACCCGATGGCACGAGCTACAATTCCTATTTGATAAAAGGCTCCGCAAAGACGGCGATTATCGATACTGTGGATCCTGCATTTGCCGAAATCTATCTGGAAAACCTATCTGAGCTCAAAAATATTGATTACATCATTACTCTGCATTCCGAGCAGGATCATTCTGGTACGCTACCGATGTTGATGAAACAGTATCCCTCAGCGGAGCTAATCTGTTCTCCCAAGGCCAAAGACCTCTTGATCGACCATCTTATGCTGGACCCTGCTAAAATCCGCACCATGGATGATGGTGAACTTCTCTCCTTGGGAGATAAATCTTTACAATTCATCCACACACCCTGGGTACACTGGCCTGAGACGATGGTGGCATATTTGGCAGAAGATCGCATTCTATTTAGTTGTGATTTTTTGGGTTCCCACTCGGCCGGTAGTGAGCTGTTTGATAATGATGATCCCGCCGTGATGGAAGCCGCTAAACGTTATTATGCCGAGATCATGATGCCCTTCAAGAGTGCCATTCGCGCAAATCTGAAGAAAGTCCGAGAGCTGGATTTTGATCTGGTAGCTCCCAGTCATGGTCCACTCTGGAATCATCCCGAAAAAATCCTTACCGCTTATGAGGATTGGGTTTCGGATCGTGTTTCAAACAAGGTAGTAATCCCCTTTATCTCTATGCATGGCAGCACTGCCAGGATGGTAGATTATTTCAGCAAAGAATTGATCAAGCGCAAGGTAGAGGTAGAGCTCTTTGATCTGACTGTAACAGATATTGGCAAATTGGCCATGGCTTTGGTAGATGCAGCCACGATCGTGATCGGAAGCCCAACTGTGCATATGGGACCCCACCCATTTGTAGCCAATGCAGCCTTTCTGGCGAATGCTCTCAAACCGAAAGCTCGATACGCCGCGGTAATCGGATCTTATGGCTGGGCTACCAAAATGGTGGATGGCGTCTTGGGCTTGCTCCCCAATCTCAAAGTCGAAGTCTTGGGCTCGGTGGTCTGCAAAGGGCTGGCCAAAGATGCCGATTTTGCTGAACTATCCAAACTCGCAGATCTCATTGCTGAAAAACATAAGGCTTTAATATAATATCACCTAATAGTAGCCGAAGCTTCATCGATTTGGAGCTTCGGTATTTTTTTATCCTGTAAATAAGCGATATTCACATTGCTGGCATTCTCGGATTAGGCTCGGGATTAAGTCCTGATCAAGTCCTGTTCAGGAGAGAATCAGGACTTGAACCCAAGCTGAAAAGAAAACGGGGAAAAAGCTTAAGGCTACGCAGAGCTACTTGTTGAGTCTCACACAGATTACATGGATTACACAGATTTTATATGGGATTTTTGGTTATCCGTTATGCGTTATGCGTTATCCGTTGTCCGGTATCTTTGAGTCCCAGCGGGAAGGCATTTTAGATAGCATACCGCAGGACCCCCACACCTTGACCGAGTGCAGTGGCACGGCATATTTATCTGCATTATGCACAAGATCTAAAATGCTGTTCCTCTAACATCTGGTCTATCTGAACATACTAAGTAGAAATAATATTGCTCTCAAGCAATATCCTCTACTCAGGATCAGACCGTTATCTGGATTCATCCTCTTGCAATATGCCCAGAATCTGGGATACCTCTATTTGGTGCATACACTTGAAATGCTTGCGGGGGCAATGCTTAGAGCCGTGCAAGGAACAGGGCTGACACTCTAATTCTGCCACCAGAAGATGGGCATAAGGATTTTGTGGAGCAAACCCCAAGCGCGGATGAGTAGCCCCATAGATTGCAATTTGAGGAACTGAAAGAGCAGCGGCTATGTGCATCGGCCCGCTGTCTGAAGAAATCACCCAATCTGAACTGGCAATCAGCTTTAGTAAATGGGGAAAATCGAGTTTGCCGCAGAGATTTAACGCATTGCTTTCAGCTCTGATGCTTTCACATAAATCCCATTCTGAAGCGGAACCTAATAAGATATATTGCCAGTCTTTAGGACTATTCTTTAAAAGAATTTGATAATAAATAGCCGGATATCTCTTCGTGTTATGCGTGGCTCCGGGAAAGATAAGTATGCGTTTACTGGTAATGGGTAGATCGGGTAAAGGCAGATCTTGGGGGACATAAAGCTTTGGTGAGGGCAGCTCTACGGCTTGATATATCTTATCCAGAGCGCTTTTATAAAGCTCTGTTGTCGAAGCTATGGCCAGATCTTTATTCCCCTGGATTATGCGTAAACGCATTCTCCTTTGTTTGTTGTACACACTGCTGCGTCTGGCGTTAGCGGCGATTCTGAGAATAATAGTAGAGAGTTTATGATGCAGATCCAGCAGCAGATCATAGCGGGGATTCCGCAGTGCCAAATGCGCTTTCAGACTCTTTTCATAGGCAAGGGCATGGAGCTCACAGCCCATCAGCGGGATGAGTTCTATAAATTGTCTTTTCACAACTACGTCAATCTCTGCCTCTGGATACCGGGCACGTAACCAGGCACAGACCGGCTGAATCAATACGATATCACCCAAGGAACTCAGCCGCAAAATCAGGATTCGCATATTCCGGATTTGATGATCTGAGGAATCAGCTCTTTAAATTTGTCAAGATCCGTTGGTAAGGGGCCGCCGGCCATGGCAGAATCCGGTCGTCCTCCACCCTTACCACCGATTTTCTGAGCCAGGGCTGAGACCAATTTCCCAGCCTGGTATTGGGGGAGTAATACTTTGCCTACGGCCACAAGAATAGAGAGTTTATCAGCTTTTTTACAGAGAATCACGGCAATATGATCCCTTAGTTTTTCCTTGAGAATCTCGGCAAAAGCCTTGAGATCGCTGCCTTCGTCAAGCTCGGCTACGATGAGTTTGAAGCCTTCCTGAGGGCTGGCACTATCCAACATTTTGGCAATTTCAGCTTGATCGTGGGAAGCTTGCATTTGCTTGATTTTGGCTTCCAAATCTTGGATGTGCTGCTTTTGGGCTTCCAGCTTTTGCTCAATCATGTTTTGCGGACAATTGAGCATCTCCGCTACTTTGGCATAAGATTTTTGCAAATCCGCAATGTAGGTCAGCGCAGCTCGTCCGGTAACGGCTTCAATGCGTCTGATGCCTGCAGCTACAGAGCCTTCGGATACTATCTTCAAGATTCCAATATCTCCAGTTGCCGAGACATGAGTTCCACCACAGAGCTCCTTGGAAAAGGCATCAATAGTAACCACGCGAACTTCATCGCCATACTTTTCGCCAAACAATGCCGTAGCTCCCTCGGCTTTAGCGCGGTTGATATCCTGAATCTTGGTATTTACTTTCATATTCGCCCTGATCGCTTGATTGACCTGCTTTTCCACCTCATCCCATTCAGAAGGACTAAGCGCTTGAAAATGGGTAAAATCGAAACGTAAATAATCCGGATGCACCAAGGATCCTTTTTGCTGGACATGAGCTCCCAAAATAGATGCTAAAACCTTATGTAAGAGATGGGTTGCAGTATGATTCCGGGTGATATCCTCACGCCGTTCCAGATCGATCTCAGCATTTACCTGGGGTGAAGCAATAGCGCCTCGGCTTAAGGTGCCATAGTGGATAAAGGCATCATCTATCTTCTTCACATCGTGTATTTTGAGCTCAAAATCATCATTATAGATTCTGCCCGTATCTGCCACCTGTCCACCACTTTCGGCATAAAAGGGAGTCTGAGAAAGCTGCACAGCCACGACTTGCCGGTCATTTATGCTGTAGCGCTGGATCACGGCAGTATCAGAGCTCTTATCATAGCCCGTGAATATGGTAGGAGTTGGTTCTGATAGCTCGATCCAATCTTCCTCGGTTTGAGCAGAACCAAATTTAGAGGCTTTGCGAGCTCGTTCGCGTTGGGCTTCCATCTCCGCAGCAAATCCTTCCTGATCTATACTAAGCCCTTTTTCCTCGGCTAACATCATGCTCAGATCAAGGGGAAAACCATAGGTATCATACAAAGCAAAGGCATCTTTACCGGCGATGGTATTGCCCCTGAGCTGCGCACAAATCTCATCAAACTTCATCAAACCCTTATCCAGTGTTTTATTGAAACGCACCTCTTCTGCCTTTATTACCATCTTAATATAGGCATCTTTCCCCTTTAATTCCTCAAAATGGTGACCCATGATCTGGATCACCGTATCTACGAGGCTAAAAAGAAAAGGCTCGGCAAAACCCAAAAGTCTGCCATGACGCGCAGCACGTCGGAGAATGCGGCGCAAAACATATCCCCTACCCTCATTGGAAGGGAAACCACCATCAGCTAAGGCAAAGCACAAACAGCGGATATGATCCGCAATCACACGGTGACTCATGCCGGTCTCGGAGCTATAGGGAACGCCGGAATACTCGGCAATCTTCTCAATAATCGGCATAAAGAGATCGGTTTCATAATTGCTATTCTTGCCTTGCAAGACCTGAGTGATCCGTTCCAGCCCAGCTCCGGTATCCACATAGCGGTTTTTCAGAGGACTCAGAGTCCGATCTTCTTCCCGATTGTACTGGATAAAGACCAGATTCCATAGCTCGATAAAACGGTCGCAATCTCCATTGACAGTACATTTGTGGCCCGCGAGATGACTCTTATTGCAGTGCTGCGTTCCCCTGTCTATGTGAATCTCAGAACAGGGACCACAGGGGCCAGTATCTCCCATTTCCCAAAAGTTGTCTTTATCTCCATGATAAGTAATATGACTGGGATCAATATCCGTTACTTCATGCCACAAAGCATAGGCTTCCTTATCGCTATTGTGCACCGTGGCATAAAGAAGATTCTTATCGAGTTTCCAGACCTCGGTGAGTAATTCCCAAGCCCAGTCAATGGCCTCTTTTTTGTAATAATCACCAAAACTCCAATTGCCCAACATCTCAAAGAAAGTATGATGATACCCATCTTTCCCCACTTCTTCCAGATCATTATGCTTGCCTCCGGCGCGGATACATTTTTGTGAATTAACCGCTCGTGCTACTTCGGGCTCTTTCTGTCCCAAAAAGATGCTCTTAAACTGATTCATGCCCGCATTGGTGAAAAGGATAGTAGGATCATCAATCGGCACTACCGGTGAGGAATGCACAAAGCGATGGTCTTTGGAAAGAAAGAAGTCAATGAACTGAGAGCGGATCTCTTTACTGCTTAGCACTATCTACCTCGAGGGCGTCATAGTTTTCAATTATCCACTTTTCGGCGCTCCATGCCGCCACAGCACCATCTGAAGTAGCCGTTACCACCTGTCTTAATACAGTATGCCGAATATCGCCAGCAGCGTAAATCCCCGGGACATTGGTTTGCATGTATTCATCGGTCAGCACAAAACCTGCATTATCTAATTCAACCCGGGATTCCAGCAATCCGTTATTGGGCAGTATCCCTACGTAGATAAAGGCTCCATCAATGGGTAGCATGGTGATCTTTTTGTTTTTGCGATTCACCAGCTCCAGCTTTTCGATGCGCTTATCTCCATGTATCTCTTGCACGACGGTATCCCAGATAAATTCTATTTTGGGATTTTTAAAAGCTCGTTCCTGAATGATCTTCTGTGCCCTGAGTTGGTCTCGCCTGTGGATTACAATCACTTTCTTGGCAAAACGCGTAAGAAAGCTTCCCTCTTCGATTGCGGAATCTCCCCCACCTATTACTGCTACTACTTTATCGCGATACAGGGCTCCATCACAGGTAGCGCAATAGGATACACCCCGGCCTGTAAGCCGTTCTTCTCCAGGAACATTCAACCTTCTGGGATGCGCTCCCGTGCAAATAATCAGACTCTTAGCCCGATAATCGCCTGTGTTGGTTTCAATCACTTTGCAGAGACCTTCCAAGCCAATGGCAGTAATTTCTTCATCGATAAACTCAGCCCCAAAGCGCTCCGCTTGAGCCTTCATTTTGGAGGTAAGATCGAAGCCGGAAATCCCCTCTTCAAAACCGGGATAATTTTCCACTTTATCAGTGACATTGATTTGGCCACCGACCATAGCTTTTTCAAAAATCGCTGTTTTCAAGCCTCCCCTGGCACTATATATCGCAGCACTCAGTCCGGCTGGTCCGGCTCCGATTATGATGACGTCGAATTTCATTTTTACCTCTTAATATTTATTATCATATTACAATATTCTTCACTTGGCTTCTTTCGTCAAGAACAAAGCGCTTTATCCTTGACATAAATAGCCTCTGTACTAAGATAGTTTGAAAATATCAAAATGGGATTACTATGAAACGCGCTATTGTTTTATTAAGTGGAGGAATGGACTCTCTGGTTACGGCCGCCATTGCTGCCAAGCAGTGCGATGAGCTGTATTTTTTGCATTTTTCTTACGGACAAAGAACCTGCGCCCGAGAGCTCAAGAGCTTTCAGGCAATTGCGCAGCATTATCAACCTATAGAAGCCAAGGTTATAGACTACTCCTGGTTTTCAGAAATAGGTGGTTCGGCTCTCATCGATTCTTCCCTTAAGATTACTCAGCAGCCCCATAGAATCCCCAATAGCTATGTCCCATTTCGCAATGCCACCCTGCTTTGTGCTGCTACAGCTTGGGCGGAAGTGCTTCCTGCACAGGCAATATACATCGGAGCTGTGGAAGAAGATTCTTCTGGATATCCGGATTGCCGGCAGAGCTTTTTTGAAGCTTTTGCCCGGGTGATTCAAGAGGGCACCGCACATACAGACTTAAAGATCATGACACCTGTATTACACCATTCTAAAAAGGAGATCGTATTACTGGGGCAGAGTCTAAAAGTGCCCTTTGAGCTATCCTGGAGCTGCTATATCTCGGAAGATAAAGCCTGTGGCGAATGCCCGAGTTGCCAGTTACGTCTTAAAGCTTTTACAGAGGCTGGGATCACCGACCCTATCCCTTACAAGGTAAAGAAATGAAAAAGAACATCCTATTGATCATGACCGGGGGCACGATTTCGATGAAGAGCATGGGCAATCTCGGTGTAGTGCCTACTTCTGAATTAGCCGACTTTTTAAAGCAATTCCCACAACTGGAAGGGGTAGCCAATGTAGAGGTGATGGACTATCTGAATATTCCCAGTCCCTATATGAATCCCGAGATGATGTTTTCCCTGGCCAAACTTATCGATACCAAAATCCTGGCTTATGACGGCGTCGTGGTCACCCATGGTACCGATACTTTGGAAGAAAGTGCCTTTTTGGCGGACTTGGTGCTGACTACGAGAAAACCGGTAATCTTTACCGCCGCCATGCGAAGTGGAGGGGATTTGGGTTTGGATGGGCCGCGCAATATCATCGGCAGCGTTCGTGTCGCAAGTCATCCCGAGAGTTTTGATAAAGGTGTGCTGGTGGTCATGAATGACGAGATTCATACTGCCCGTGATGTAGTAAAATCCGACACTGGCAAAGTGGATGCCTTCACCAGCCCTGGTTTAGGCCCTCTCGGGATAGTAGATCCCGATACTGTAGTGTACCATCGCAACAGTCTTTATCGTGAAAACGTGTGGACTGAAACTCTGGATACCCGGGTCGATCTGATCAAAGCAGTGAGCGGTATTGACGGAAAATATATAGATTGCAGTATTGACCATGGCGCTAAAGCGATCGTGATCGAAGCATTTGGTCGTGGCAATCTTCCTAAAGACCTGATTCCATA
>JARRCD010000023.1 GCA_029982875.1 Candidatus Cloacimonadota bacterium
CTCGCTATCTTCATATATCGCAATAGTATTTCAGATAGCATACTTATCCTATTTTGACGCCGTATTATCATTCTTCATTTCGAGTCGGGCTTAAGTCCAGATCAAGTCCTGCTGAGGAGAGAATCAGGACTTGATCTCGAGTTGAACCCGATTCAAAGTATCTGGCAACCTGCGATAAGCACTTGGTTGGTCTTCATTATCATTGAGCTAATTTCGTAAGGCATAAAGGCCGACCCTCAACCCAAGGGATAAGCGCAACTTTCTTCTGACTTATGCACCTCCTGTGCATCTCCTGTGCTCCTCCTGAGCGTGGCTTGGGAAGTGCTTAGGTGGCTCTTGAGAGGTGCTTAGGAGACTGCAGGGGGAAACCTCCCTCAATGAAAAAAGAGAGTCTCAAAATATGTGTTTGGGTGCGGAGTATTTTAATTTGCTTTTGAGAGTAAAAGTCATTAGTATATCCAACATGAATAAAAAGTTAAGAAATAAAGATGATTGTTTTTACGGATGGCGTTCAGCCTGCCCTGATTCTCTCAAGGTTAGATTTATTGCTAAACAATATTTCTTTCCTGGGGGTATTATGGTCCTTAACTATTAGTTATGCAACAAGAAGGGAAGAGTATTGTGGATAATATTCCACGGGTTTTCGCTATTTTAATTAACAGGCTATGCGAAAATAGTGGACAGATATCAAGAAATAAAAAAAATGCGCTTATGTGACAATATTGGTCGAGGTAACTAAAATGTTAGAACTTACAGCAATGAATTTTATCACGGAATTCTTTACTCCAGAACGGATCAGTTTGATCGTGCGCGTGGTACTGATTCTGGTAATTGGTATTCCGGTTGTAAAACTGATCGGCAAGATAGTCGCGAGATTGATAAAGGGTAAACTATCCATCCAATCTGAGGTGTTGGTTCTTCGCACAGTAAAATATGTATTGCTGCTTATCATTTTGGTGATGGTACTCAATGAATTTGGTTTCAAAATCTCAGCGATATTGGGGGCGGCTGGTATTTTTGGGGTAGCCATAGGTTTTGCTTCTCAGACCAGTATATCAAATATCATCAGTGGAATATTCTTGATTTCCGAAAAACCATTTGTGATCAGCGATTTGGTTGAGGTCAATGGCAATGTGGGAGTAGTCGAATCCATTGATCTGCTATCCATCAAACTTAAGACCTTTGACGGGCGTTTCGTAAGGATTCCCAATGAGAGTATGATCAAAAATGACGTGATCAATCTCACTCGTTACGATATTCGTCGCGCCCAGATTGTAGTGGGTGTGGCGTATAAAGAGGATATTCGCAAAGTAATGGATATCCTCAAAGATATCGCAGACAATATGCCGGATGCTTTGAAAGATCCTGCCCCCCTTCTGCTGCTTAATGAATTTGGGAGCTCCAGTATCAATATTAGTTTTGGTGTTTGGACCAGCACTTCAAACGTGTACAATATGAAGACCCAATTGATCCTTGCAGTAAAAGAACGTTTTGACCAAGAAGGAATTGAGATTCCCTTCCCCCATTTGTCAATATATGCGGGTCAAGCCTCTGATCCGATCAAGATTCAAAATATATCTAAGGACACTTAATCAATGAATGAAAAACCGTTGATCCGAGCCATCATCTTTGATCTTGATGGCACTTTACTGGATACATTGCCAGATATCGCCAGCGCTATGAATAAAGCGCTGGCCGAGATGAAGTATCCCCAACACCCACTTGAAGATTTCAAGGGCTTTGTAGGGTATGGGCAAACCGAACTGGTTACACGAGCCCTACCAAGGCTATATCGAACCCCCCAAGACATTAAAACTCTCAGCCAAAAGTTTTGGGATTATTACGATCTGGAATGGTCTATCAATACTAAACCCTATCCGGGAGTTCTTTACCTGATTCAGCTTGCTGTAGCCCGCAAGATCAAGCTCGCTATCCTATCAAACAAAGCGCATTACTTTACCAAGAAGATGATACGGCATTTCTTCAGAGGTGCCATGATTCGCCATAGCAAAAATCCGTTTAGTGTTTATAGCGGCGAACAGAGTGGTAAACCTACCAAGCCGGATCCTACTATCGCCTTGGAATTGGCCAAAGAACTGAAAGAAGCTCCCGCGAATATCGCTTTAGTCGGTGATATGCCAGTGGATATGCAAACGGCGAAGAACGCCGGAATGTTTGCTATCGGAGCGGCTTGGGGATTATCCAGCAAAGTGGCCTTGCGAAAAGCCTCAGCAGATATAATCTTCGATACTCCTGTCGAACTTGCTGCATACCTGGAAACCAAGCCCCTAATCTGAACTATGAAAAGCTATCGCAAAGAATTATGGTTCAATACTACCCAGAGGCGTGAGTATATCAATATTACGCCCCAAGTGCAAGCTGCCCTGCTGGAATCAGGCATCTCAGAAGGGCTCGTCCTGGTAAATTCCATGCACATTACAGCTTCGGTCTTTATCAATGACGATGAGAGTGGATTGCACGCAGATTTTGAGAAATGGCTCGAAAAGCTTGCTCCTGAAAAGCCTTACAACCAATACCGCCACAACGGATTTGAAGATAACGCAGATGCTCATCTCAAGCGCCAAGTGATGGGCAGAGAGGTGGTAGTAGCGATCACAGAAGGTAAGCTCGACCTCGGTCCCTGGGAACAGATCTTCTATGGGGAATTTGATGGCAAGCGCAGGAAACGGGTATTGGTAAAGATTATCGGCGAGTGATTTATGGCCTTGCAATTAGCACATCCCTGCTATCATAACCGAATAGTCGCGGCTTTATCCTAAAGCACCTGGAGCTAAATGGGGGATTCGAACCCCCGACCTACTGATTACGAATCAGTTGCTCTACCAAACTGAGCTAATTTAGCACCTTTTTAATATTGATGACGATATCATCGCCATAATTATCTAATATAACTTTGTGGGAGCGTTTCAGGTTACCATGAATATCTACCCGGTCGGCATCAAGCAATTCATAGAAAACGGTGGTCAGCAGATGCAGTGAAAGCTTGGTGGGGTGATATATATTGCGGGGGAAGAAGAAGGGGATATCCCCCAGAGCCAGGATTTCTTCGCCTGCTTCGTTTGTGTCCCATTCTGGAATGGGGAAGCTATATTCGATAAAAACCTGGGTATTTTCTGGTTCAAACAATTCGGGATCAAAAGAATAACAGGTTAGGGGAGAATCATCTTGCAAGAGCAGGGAATCCGGAAATTCCGGCACAAAATGCTTGGGATGCAGATCAGTAGTGGTGTAATACTCTATTCCCTGCCCATTGATCATAAATCTTTCAATTTTTGCATCTTTGGCGAGAAACAGGCTGTAAAAATCCGGGATACTATCGGCATCTTGCACCACCTCAAAGCTGAGATTAGCATAAAAAACACCCATCTTGCCGCTCAGCGTAAGATTCAGATCATAATCTTTCATATTCAGCATATGGTATTCCACAGGAGAGATGATAATCTCTTCTGCAGCAAGCCCCAGCACTGCGCATAGCAGGATAATGATTAGGATCAGTTGTCGCATGTTTCTCCTTCTCTAAGTTTTATTTTGTCTACAATACAATTTGACATTGCGTTTTCGTCAAGCTAAATGTAACACTCTCGTTCAAATCTTCAGGATTCAGAGACCGAGAAGATGGTGGGGGAGGGGAGTTGAGAGGGTTTAGAGGGTTTAGAGGGTTGAGCTTTGATGAGCACAATGCTCAGCTAAGCAGCTTGCCCTGCTTGAAATTTATTTTCGGTCTCTATAAAGAATGAGCGCCGAGAATAATACTCAGCGCTCATGGAGGAACTATGCTTTGGGATTGAATAGCTTACTTCATCAACATCATCTTGATGTTTTGGGTAGCCTTTGGAGTTTTGATCCGGGCAAAATACACTCCGCTGGAAACTGGACGCCCATTACGATCTGTGCCGTGCCACAAGACCTGATGGCTCCCTTTATCGAGGATGCCTTTGTAGATAGTATCAACTTTTTGGCCTTTAAGGTTATAAATATCTATAGTGCAATTTTGCGCTAAAGGAGTTTCAAAAGCGATGGTAACGGTGGGATTGAAGGGATTGGGATAGGCCTTTATTTTCCCGAGAGGGGCTTGGATAAGGTCATCAGAGCTTACGGGATAATTGTAGATCACTATTCTACCGATGTATTCACCCGCTTCGGGAAGATCAAGGCTGAAAACGCCATCATCTTCCAAGTATTGAGCCTGGTTATTCAGATAAAAGCGCAAAGTCCAATTTCCGGGGATATTGGTTAATATACTGCTAAATTCCACCAAGCCAGGACACTCGGTTTGGAGGATAAAATCAAATTGCATGGAATCATCTGCGCTGGCAAAATCCTTACGATATTCTTCTTGCAAATGCTCATCCAAGAAGTTTTCAGAATCACTGGGAACCAGGAAAAGATGGGTAGCAGGGGAGATGGGTCTACTGGGGACAGAGGGTAGATCCACGCGGAAATCATATCCATCAGAAGCTATCGGGCTGGCTCCCATGCTGATGATCTCAGCGTCAGCTTCGGCATGATCTGCCTGGAGTTGAATTGACCAATAGGGAGCTGGAGGATTGATCTGGGGAGCTTGATAAAAGGGATACATAACCAGCGTTACATTTACAGTTTCATTGGCATAGCTTTTGATGAAAAAAGCTTCCTGAGCCTTGATCTGGTCTACGATATGAAAAGCACCATCCCGATATACGTATATAGCCCGGGAAATCATTTCCTGGGCAATCATCTCACTGAAATGGAATACTTCACCATTTACCAAAAAGTATAAGGAAGAGATATCGTAATCGCATAGATGAGGATTCGCCACAAAGTTCCAGCCGGGATCAATGCTTATTTCTGAATCAAAATGCAAGACATCCGAAGTTGTGTTTTCAAAGATATAATCGGTTGCCTGAATAAAATATCCGGGACCAAATGTGTAGTTATCGAGATTGATCCATTCTTGATTCCAGACATAGCCCATGGCATCGGCGCCAAAGACATCCTGCACGGTGAAAGTAGATTGTAAAAAGGGATTACTTTTCGTGTACCATCCAGGCTCGTTGTAGAGTAGATTCATGCGAGGCACGATTGCTATAGTATAGGGAGACTGGTATGTTTTACTAATACCGTCGTTTGCCACTACTTCCAGATAGGCCTTAGCTTCGGGCATCTCCGAATTTTGGGGTAAGATATAGCTATAGTTTGAGACATTGGGAGCAATATCCAGATAGACAGCCAGAGAATCGGTGGCATTTTTGAGATAGAGGTTGAGGTGATCAATGAGGAAGGGATTCAGATTGCTCCAATAGAAATCGATGATATTTCCCCCTTGATAGATCTGGTTATCCATAAAACCAAAACTGACTCCGGGTTGGAGATTACCCCAATATAAGGTCATCGTACGTACACTTGAACTATTTACTGTAAATTCATAAGGACCGCTTTGCAGATTGTGCCAGTTTCCGGTGCCAGTATCATAGAGATAGGTTTTTTCTGCTCGGTCGGCGATAGTTGGAACAGAGAGGAAGAGAGGAACGTTGTATTGATCCGAACGGACACGTACGGTCCAGGAATTGAGTTCAGTAGCCACATTGTATCCGGCTTTCACTTCCCGCTGCAATTGGGTGCCGTATTGGCTCCAATAGGGCTGCCAAAAAGCAAGCCAGACGTAATTTGAAGTCGGATTTGTTTTGGTGATATCCCAATATGTATCCTGTCCATCGGAAGCATAGGGATTTTGCCCATACGATATATAATCTGTCAGCGTGCCAGCGGCATTGCTGATCTGCAAATCGTGGATCATTTCTGGAGAAGCCATCTTGGGGTCATTGTGAACATATTCGTAGCCTTCATCATCTATCATGCTGATACGATATGTGTAGGGGGTGCTGTTAGGTAGATCCAAATCCCAATATTCATAGCTGTTATCTCCGGATTCCAAAAGGGGATTATCCAGATAGCTATCAATCATCTCCCAGTTAGTAGATTCTGTCTTGCGGTAAACCCGAAATCCCTCCAATCCACTTTGTGTGCTAACCGTCCAATACAAGCGGACAGATTCATTCATGCCGTGAGCAGTAAAGCTTGTTACATTTGCGGGAGCCGGAGCGGTAGTTACTTCGGCTGAAAGTTGCGAGTAATTGCCATTTTTGTCGCGGGCGCGGATTTTGAAGAAATATATTTCGCCGTTATCCAAACCGGTTACTTCAATTCTTTCGGTGGCCTGGGAAGCCAGTTTAGAGCTATTATCCCGATCAAAGATCTGATAATTGCTATCTTCTATTGGCTCTGTGGCATATAAGATTTCATAACTATCAAAATCGTAAGCATCACTTTTTTGCCAACCCAGTGATACGTAGTAATAGGAAGTATTGATTACCCAGAGATCTTCAGGTGTAGTGGGATCTTCGCCATCATCCATAGTGAAAAGATCTTCATATAGAGTATTGAGATCATTGATCCAGCGTGAATAGTATTGTCTGGGGAAGAAGAAAGTATTGTCGAGATCCCATCTGCCTTCGTTTTGATTCCAGCCATAAAACCATTTATAGTTATTCTCAGTTTCCTCATAGGCGTTGGGTAATTCATCCATTTCAATATGAAAGAAGGGCTCGAAGCTATCGTAATCATTCCATCCACTGATAGTATAGAGCATCTGTCGGTTTTGAGAATATCCAGGCAGATCTACGTTGTTATTCACGGGATACTCCACTTCACCATCAGAGAAAGTAAAATCGTGGATACTGTAATTTACGGAGTAGTATTGATTCAAAAATACATCTTCATGAATGCCGATGGTATTGGCGGGTATCATGAGATGATCACCTTTATTTATGAGATCCTGTTTCAGACTGCTGAGATCACGAATTGGCAGATTTGGGCAAAGCCTATTGTAGCCAGCGGAAATCTGATTGTCCGTAAGACCACCGTGCCGATTCCAGTCGTAGGAGTGCACCTGGAAAGAGAATTCTCGCTGCCCGAATACGACGCGAATATGGTCGGCAAATTTTTGATATGCTATATTGAAAGCATGACTGGACGCTCTGGTGGGATCCGAAATGGATTTGGAATTTGTATAATAACCGATGTTTGTCCAACAAACCTCACGGCCTGATCCCGAAATCAGTAAAAAAGAGGCATCCCAAACCGTGAGAGCATCATAACCGATGATCGGAGTGAAGAAGTCGTCGGTAGAATGCGGAACCGTCACAATGATCGGTCTGGTGCTGGAAGGATTATAGATATATAGACCCCACCCATAATCAAAGGCCCCGTATTCATCATCATAGCTATCCTCTGTGCCATTGTCGTCATAATATTGTTGGTCCGGGATTTCTCTGAGGATGTAGTAAATCCTTGCAGTATCAGTATCGTGAAATTCCACCACTTGATACGGGAAACCCGCTTGATCAACAGCAGTTTGAGCTTCAGCGAGCATCCCAGCCAGAAACAGGTCTACAATCTCGCCCCATTGAGTCAATTCAGTGGAGGTCGGGACACGATAGTTTCCAAAACCGTTGGTTTGCCTATCATATGGTGCATACAAATTGTAGTCTTGCACCGCAATACCTTCCGCTAAATGTGATACCCAGTTGTCGTAGTCACAATTTTCCTCGCTGCGGATCAGAAAGTATTCCAACGATGCAGTTTCGGTTAGATAAGCGGAAAGAGATAATAGGATTGTAAGCATCCCGATTATAAGTAAGGCTCTTTTCATGGTTTCTCCTATATTCAAATCAATACTAAAACGTTTTTCTACAATATCGAGAGCAGTGCGAACTACGTCAAGTATTATTTCGTTTTTTATGATTGACAGAATTATGGCCTCAGGCAAAGTATCTCGCATTATGTATTATATGGAGTTTTCATTTGAATCATAGAGCAAAGGTATTGGTTATGATTATTGTGTTGCTGATCTTGGGATCATCTCTTTATGCTTCTTCATTTGCCGATCAAACTGTAAGTTGGCTGGAAGAAAGAGGGCTGAATCCAAGATCCATAGTTCTAATTATAGCCATGCTTCCTTTAATCGAGCTGAGAGGCTCAATACCAGTAGCCATCCTACTGTTTAAAATACCTTGGCCTGAAGCGGTGATGCTGTCGGTTTTGGGTAATATGGTACCGATTCCCTTTTTGCTGCTCTTTATCGAGTGGATTTTCAAGATCATCAGCAAGGTACCCTTGGGGGCAAAATTTACCTCCTGGATCTTTGCACGTACCCGCCGTAAAGGCAAAGCT
This sequence comes from Candidatus Cloacimonadota bacterium, assembly GCA_029982875.1. Classification (GTDB taxonomy): domain Bacteria; phylum Cloacimonadota; class Cloacimonadia; order Cloacimonadales; family Cloacimonadaceae; genus UBA5456. The sequence goes on from JARRCD010000023.1 coordinate 8,233, forward strand.
ATTGAACGCTATGAAGCCCTGGGACTGGTCACTTTTGTGGGGATTCCACTTCCAGGTACAGGGGGCTGGACTGGAGCTTTGGCCTCGCGGATCTTTGGGGTCAGCTTCTGGAAATCAATGCTATACATCCTGATAGGAGTTATCTTGGCAAGCGCTATCGTTACTCCCTTATCTGTGATGGGCAAATTGGCGGTGAACTAATGGGAGCGGTGATTACAATTTTCTGGTTAGCGGGTGAAAGTAGTGCTGATCTGCATTGCGCTTTGATCATGAAGGCCCTGGCAAAAGATGGCAAAAAGTATCATCACATAGGGATTGGCGGACCTCAGATGCGAGCGTTTGGGCTAAAAGCTCTATTCCCTTTTGAGCGTTTTGCGGTGATGGGATTTGTAGAAGTGATCAAGCATCTGAAGTTTTTCTGGATGGTAGAAAGGCGGATCAAACATCAGTTTGAAGCAAACAAACCAGATTTGGTCATACTGGCAGATTATCCCGGATTGAATCTGAGGATAGCGCACTTGGCCGATGAATTTCGCATCCCGGTGCTATACTATATTGCTCCACAATTCTGGGCCTGGAAGCATGAACGGGTCTACAAACTCAAAGCCAGCGTGAAACATACCGCTTGCATATTACCTTTTGAAGAAGATATGCTCTCTATCCATAATGTAAATTGTAGTTATGTGGGGCATCCCATAGCCGAAGAGATCGAGCATAAGCTGGATCGCGACGGTTTTGCCAGGTTCTTTCATCTTAATCCTCAGAAGAAATGGTTAGGGTTTTTCCCCGGCAGCCGCAACAGCGAAGTAAAGAGAATGCTGCCCATCTTCCTCAATGCGGCAAGAAAATGGGATGAAAAGGAATACGAAATCCTTATTTCCAAATCCAGGGGGATCAATCATCAGTTCTTTATGGACCTGGTATCTAATACCGGCATGCGAAATCTCAATATCATCGATGGCTACAATTACGATATGATGAAACATTGCGAGGTGCTGGTCTCTACTTCCGGAACGGTTACACTGGAATCATCCTACATCGGCACACCTACCGTTATCTGCTACAAAGCTAATTTGCTCTCCTATCTGATAGCAAAAAAACTAATTCGGGTAAGGAACATAGGGCTGCCTAATCTGATCTTGGATAACGACGTTTTGCCGGAACTCGTGCAACATGATTTGACTCCGGAAAGCATCAACAACAAGGTTACCGAAATGATGCCAGGAAGCCCCAGACGTGAAGTGGTCTTACTCGAATTGGGAAAACTAAGGGCTATCCTGAGTAACAAAAAGCCCAGCGTGGAAGTTCCCAAGATAATTGAGCAGCTGCTGATTACCTATGGCTAAACTTTGGCGCTCAGTATATAATACTTTGGCTGCAGGACTCTTGCATCTCCTCAAATGCACCTTGCGCTTTGAGGTCATTAATCAACCTACTCAAGAACCTGTAGTTTATGCCTTTTGGCATCGCAACCTCTTGTATTGCACACTTCTGAGAGCGGGTGACAAAATTGCCGTGATGGTTTCTGCCTCCAAAGATGGGGAATTGATCGCCGGTCCTATTAAACGTTTGGGATACACAGTGGTCAGGGGTTCCTCCAGCAGACAGGGCTCTCAAGCCTTGAAAGGAATGTTGCGCTACGCAAAAACTCACTCTTTGGCGATCACACCGGATGGTCCTAAAGGTCCTGTGGGTACCGTCCATCCCGGATTGTTCCAGTTGGCCTTACTGGCAAAAATCCCCATTGTAATTGTAACTATAGATTCTAAACGGGAATGGATCTTTTCCTCCTGGGACCGCTTTCGTCTTCCCAAACCTTTTACTAAGATCAAAGCAGAATATTCGGAGCCCATCTATGTGAGAAATAAAGCAGATATTGCCGGAGCAAAAGAGCAGTTTATCGGTTATCTGGAAGCAAAAGAACAAGAATATAAAAGGAACCTCAGTTAAGCAAAAAGCGTGCTTGTGAGGCACGCTTTTCTGAATGATTTGTGGTTAGGATTTATTTAGGCCAAGCCCGGGATCATGCCTCCTATCAGGAAACAAGCCGCAAAGGCTACGATAGCATACAGTTCAGGGAAAACGCCTAAAATCAAGGTGTTTGAAAAGACATCATTTCCGGATCCGATACTTTCAATTCCATTGGCCACCACTTTTGACTGATAGTATGCAGAAAAAAGCCCCACAATCCCCATGATGAGACCAGCACCAAATATAGCGCTTGCCTGCAACATATTGATGCCGGGTACTATATGTGTCCTTAATATAAAGAAAGCTCCAAATCCGTAAAGCCCTTGTGTCCCAGGCAATGCGGATAGAATCATACAATTCGGGAAGATATCATCCCGTTTTTTCATGGCTCCCACGCTGGCGCTGCCACCGATAACCGTTCCAATAGCGCTACCGATTCCGGCCAGAGCTACCATCAAAAAGATTCCGATCCAGGCGATGAAACTTGCCAAATTTCCGCCCGCCATGGCAGTGCTTTGTGCTACTTCGTTTAAGGTATTCGGGTCCATTAAACCTCCTGTATTTTTACCTTGTAGATTTTGAAAAAGGTTTATATTCAATGCCGGGTCCTTCAAACGCGGCGTTTTTAAAGAACTCTACGAATGTCAGTCGTAAAGGATGGACAAAGCCGGATAGACTGCCCAAAGCGAGATTGAGTGAATGTCCAAAGAGCATGAAGAAAAAGAATATGACGGGACCTATGATAGGCGTCCCAGCCAATTGAGCACCAATACTATTGACCACAAAGCCCAAGATCGCACTGGAAACTCCTAAAGCAAAAAGACGAATATAACTCAAGATGTCTCCAAAGAAGCCGGTTACAATGTTGTATAACAACCACAATCCTCCCAGAATGTTGATGAGAGGGTTTTTACCGGGTTGATTGAAAAGCAAAATCAAAGCTAAGCCACCCCAAAGCGGATACTTTAGATATGGTTGCACCGCGGATATGTCCGTCCCAAGCTGCTGTGCGCCAAAAAAGGATAAGGACGCAATAAAGAGGAAGGTGCCAAACTTACTGAGGCCATGAATCAAGCCGGATTGATGGATCTTCTTGACGGTAGCTATGGCAATTCCAAAAAGTATCTGGATCACCCCTAAGAGTAAGGCAAAGTTGAAGATCTGGTCGTTATTTCGGATCAAGATCTTTTCCCCTACCACGGGTAATTCCTTCATATCATAGCCTAAGATAGAGCCTACCACAAAACCCATGATAATGCTGGATACGCCGAAGAGAATTACGAGATTCATAAATCCCTTCATAGTTTCGTTTTTGGCTTTGAACTTCAAGAACAAAGCCAGCGCGATCAAGATGATGCCATAGGCGACATCGGCATTGCAAAAACCAAAGAAGAGCATGAAAAAAGGCGCTAAAAAAGGAGTAAGATCAAATTCATTGTACTTGGGCAGCATATACATCTTGCTGATGGGTTCAAAAAGCTTGGCAAACCAGCCATTCTTCAAACTGATGGGGGGATTCTCTTCTACCTTGGCTTCGGAGGTAAAGTGGATCAACCCTTCTGCTTGGGCAAAGTCCTTTAAGCCTTGTTCCTTGCTTATAGGAATCCAGCCACTGATGATTCTCAAATGGTCTTCAGCTTCACTTGTAGCCTGCAAACTGGCATCCTCAAAATCGTATTCGGTGGTAATCCTGGCAATTTCATGCTCAAAAGCTTCAATAGCTGTTTGTTTAATTCCGCTCAGATATTCATCTATAGCTTTTATACGCTGTTCGGATTCCTTATATTGGGTTTCCAATTCCTCCAGGGTATGTTTGTGAAAGGTGAATCTATCGGCATCCAATTGGGGACTCTCCCCTTGATATAAGACCACAAAATATAAGATTCCACTGGATTCACCAATGATCTGGATAGCATGTTCTTCTTGCCATGCGGGCTTGAAATGGTTCTTTAGACAATGATAAAATTCAATTCCTATGCCATCATCACGTAGTTTATCCACCAATTTGTAGTCAAAATATCCCCAAGGTCTTAAGTCTTTAATTTGCTTTCGCAAAGTGTCCAGATTCCGCAAGAGGCTTTCTTTTTCGTTGCGGGCTTTATTGATCTGATTCAAAAGGGCTTTGGTGGGAAGATTAGTGGTGCTCTTGATCTCTGCCGCTTCAATCTTGGAAAGAAACTTGAGCGCTTCGGCATATTTACCCAGCAGTTCTTCGCTTTGGCGCAAAGAATCCGTTTTCTCATATGTGGAACGGATAATATGCAGCAAGCCTAAGCGTTGGAGCTTATCCAGGAAGTCTTTATACTCCAGATGGTAGAGCACAAAGGTATATTTCTTCATTTTCTCAATCATTCCAGCTCCTCCAGACGATTTTTGAGGATCTTCTGAGCGGCTTTGCTGAGATTCTCCTCATCTTCCAGATAGCGCTTGATCTTCATAATCGCTTCCTGAAATGCCGGAATCTGAACCTTCTCGTAGAGGTTCACCTTTTGCGTGGTTTTTTTCCGCACTTGTTCCAGGATATGCATCTTACGAAGGAAGAACTCGCGCTCGATCTGCAGGCGGGAAAGCTCTTTTATGAGGACGATACCATCCAAATACCAGCTGGGTGCCGTAAAGAGGTTAAAGGGAGCGACATCATAAGTGATATCTTCCAAAAGCGGAGTCTTTACTCCGGCAATCTTGCGGGTCTTGATCTCCACATTGGAGATTTTAATCAGATCAGGATCAAATTCACTCCAAAGTTTCATAAAGACTTCCAGCTCTTTGGTTCGTTCCAGGATCTTTTGATCCAGCTCTGTGGCTTTATCTTTGGCTTTCTTTACTTCCACCCGCAGGGCTGCTTCCTTGTTCTTCAGAGTGGGAAGTGCCTTTTCTCGCACTCCCAGCTGCTTGATCAGCTGTAATTGAGAGATTTTGTTGTACTGAAATTTTAGATTCATGCCTTTTTCCAGTGGAGTTTCATAAATTCATCTTTGATGCCGATCTCTTCCTTGCTAAAGTGCTTTTGGAAGAGCTTCCATGCCGTATCAAGCATCTCATCTGTTCCGATGTTAACGTCTATTGCCAGGATTTCTTCAGAGTATTCTTTGGCAAATTCCAGCACCCTTTCATCATAATCTGAGAGATCAAAGCCATTCTCCAGCTTGGTCTTGGCATTGGCGGCATCTGCATATAGGCGTACGGCAGTATTCATCACCTGAGGATGATCTTCCCGAGTCTTTTTGCCGATAACGAGCTGTTTGAGTCGGGATAGGGAACGGAAGGGGTCTACAATTGTTTTGGAAATATCTGTATCACGTTTGAGAAAGAGCTGTCCTTCGGTGATGTATCCCGTATTATCCGGGATAGCGTGGGTGATATCGCCACCAGAGAGCGTAGTTACGGCGATTATCGTAATAGACCCACCGTTGGGGAATTGCACTGCTTTCTCGTAGATCTTTGCCAAATCAGAATACAGAGAACCGGGCATGGAATCCTTGGATGGAATCTGATCCATACGGTTTGACACAATGCTCAAAGCGTCACAATAAAGGGTCATATCCGTCAGCAGGACCAGCACCTTCTCATTATGCTTTTCGGCAAAATACTCAGCCGCTGTTAAAGCCATTTTGGGCACCAAAAGCCTTTCAACAGTAGGATTTTCGGTAGTATTGACAAAAGAGACGATGCGGTCTATCACGCCAGCGTTTTCAAAGGTATTCTTAAAAAAGAGATAGTCGTCGTTGGAAAGTCCCATTCCGCCCAGGATGATCTTATCGCTTTCAGCTCGCAAGGCCACCATCGCCATTACTTCATTATAAGGTTGATCGGGATCAGCAAAGAAAGGAATCTTCTGACCGGTGACCAGAGTGTTATTCAAATCAATACCGGCAATACCCGTTGTTATAAGCTCGGAAGGTTGCTTGCGGCGCACAGGATTAACGGAAGGGCCACCAATCTCGACTTCTTCGCCTTCCACGTCCGGGCCTCCATCTATAGGATCGCCATAGGCATTAAAGAATCTGCCGGCCAAATCAACACCCACTTTCAAAGTAGGAGGCTTGCCAAAAAAGACTACTTCGGCATCGGTCCCAATGCCCTCAGTTCCGGCAAAGATCTGTAAGGTAACTCTATCTTCTACTATCTTAACAACCTGTGCCAAACGGCCACTCACTGTGGCGAGCTCTTCATTACCCACACCAGTAGCGTAAACCGAACAAGTAGCTTTCGTGATCTGATTGAGCTTCGTATATATCTTCTGAAAAGCTTGCGTTGCCATTATTTAGCACTCCTTTGTTCAACTTCTTTGTGAAGTTCAGCTTCATATTTCTTAAAATCCTCGCTGTCAAACAATACATAGTTCATTTGTTTACAGATATTAATGAGTTTTATATAGAAGGGCATCACTTCTTCAAAAGACTCGTATACATAATCCTGATTACAGATTCCCAAGATCAATTCCAGCATATATTCCTGACGTTTCATGGGAGTAGATTGATCTACTTCATCAAAACCATCTTGTTGCAGGATTATTCTATCCAGCAATTCACTTTTCCAATATCTATCATGATAAGAAAGGGGCACCCCATCATCACCCAGGATGTTTATTTGTTCTTGAGCTTCACGACCTCTATGCAGAATATCCTTGGTTTGGGTAACATCGTTGACCCAGTTGGGATTGACGTTTTCATTCAGATAATCTATTACTTCGGGATATTCAAGGTACTTACTGTAGGAATCAATTGGATCAACCGCGGGATAGCGTTTACTATCCGCTCTTGTCTGAGATAGGGCATAGAAGCAGCGGGCTGCTTTCTTGGTGGCTTCCGTAACTGGCTCTTTCAGGTTTCCTCCCGCAGGGGACACCGTACCGATGAAGGTAATTGATCCGGTGCTGCCACCTTTTAGATATACAAATCCGGCTCGGGCATAAAAACTGGATACAATCGCAGGCAGGTCCATCGGGAATGCATCCGGGCCGGGGAGCTCTTCCATACGGTTACTCATCTCACGCAAGGCCTGAGCCCACCGGGAGGTAGAATCCGCCAAGAGAAATACTTTGAGTCCCATATTGCGATAGTATTCTGCGATAGTCATTGCGGTATATACGGAAGCTTCACGTGCAGCAACCGGCATATTTGAAGTATTGCAAACGATGATGGTACGTTCCATCAATTTACGTCCGGTTCTGGGGTCGTCAAGTTCCGGGAATTCCACAAAAAGTTCCACCACCTCGTTTGCCCGTTCTCCACAAGCGGCCATGATGATCATATCGGCATCGGCATTTTTGGCAATAGAGTGTTGCAAAACTGTTTTCCCTGCGCCGAAGGGCCCCGGAATAAAGCCGGTACCTCCTTCCACCATAGGGTTTAAGGTATCGATAGTACGTACTCCGGTTTCCAAGAGTTTGAAGGGACGCGGTTTTTGGATATAGCATTTGATCGGAATTTTAACCGGCCAGTATTGAACCATGTTGATCTTAATATCGTTACCTTCTTTATCGCTCAATATGGCAATGGTATCGGATATCTTATAGCTACCTTTTGCAGAGACCTCTTTTACCGTATAATCGCCTTCAAGACCAAAGGGTACCATAATCTTATGTTCGATCCAGCTTTCAGGGACACTGCCTAACCAATCGCCGGCTGACACCTTATCTCCGGCTTTTGCAAGAGGAGTAAATTCCCAAGAACTATCTTCATCCAAGGGATCGGTATATTCTCCTCTGGTCAGGAATAGTCCTTTCATTTTATTCAGGTCGTTTTGCAAACCATCGTAGTTTTTGGAGAGCATACCCGGGCCCAACTTCACTTCCAGCATCTTGTCCGTAAATTCTACAGGACTGCCAGGTCTGAGTCCGCGGGTACTTTCAAATACCTGTGTATAAGCAATATTGCCCAGCACTTTGATGACTTCTGCCATCAGCTTGACTCCTTGGAATTCGATATAACAAATCTCGTTTTGGGAGACCGGACCAGAGACTTCGACCTGCACCAAGTTTTCTATAATTGCTTTTACTTTTCCTTTGGTCATCGTGTTACCTTCTATGAGTGCTTTATTTTTATATTAAAATCTTCAGGAAACTCAAAGCTGTTTTCCAATTTATTCAAAGTATCGTGAAATACCTCTTTCCCCATATCAGCATCTGCCTTGATCCAGCGATTGATGATTCGCACTTTGCTGTAATAGCCTAATATCCTATTGATATTGAAGTATTCAAAGAAGTTCTGCTCGTCTATCCATTTATGGCGTAGGTTATCATAACCCCGTTCCCGGTCCAGGATGTTATTTTGTTCCCAGATGCGGGATACCTGATCGAATAGGGGATGCTCTTTGCCAAGTCCAAAATCATCAGCATGACTTTTGCTCAGATTGGTTACAGTCTCATCTTCACCGATAAGGTATGGGGCAAAATCTATTTCATGATTCCTGCCATTGATCGCAGTTAGAATATTCTTGATGTTTCGTTCCAGCTCAAAGAAAGCTGAGATAAATTCGTTGGAATGATTCTTGGTGAAGTTATAGAAGGCCGATAGCAGCTTATGCTCCAAGTCTTGGAGATCCGGCAATTCTTCTTCTATAAGGGTGGGGCAGAGGATCTGAGCGATAAAAGGGGGCAAGCCCTGAAATGCGACCGGAGTTGGCAAATGCTGGTTCTCTGCTTTTTGGCGCAGATAATCCAGATACTCCTGCCATGCCTCTTGACTCTTCAAGCCTTCAGGATTGGGCGTTTTGTCCTTTTTCTGATATAGAGCCAAGAGCAGGTTCTGAATATCTTCCGGTAGGTGTAAAAGCTCAATCAGAGCATAATCATCCGCACTGAGCTGAGAGATAGCTTCTTCGCGAAATTGCTCCGGAGTATAGACCAGTTTATTGTCGTCTAAAGAAATACTTGGCAAGCCGGCAATAAAATAGTAGTACTGCCTGCTCATAATCAATCAGCAAACAAGATCTTAGCAGTGCGGGGACGCAGATAGTTCTTAAAGAGCTCAGCAAAGTCTTCGTCGGTAAAGCTGAGTTTGTAACTGCCATCCAGAGGGGAGATGGTGAATCCAGCTTTGATCTGGGGACTAAAGTCTACGGTGAGTTTCCCCTTAAAGCTTTCTTTGAGAGAGGCCAAAAATGCTTCATCAAGCTTTTGTTGCAACTTCTCGGAGAGCAGGATGCCGGCATCTTTTGCTTTCCAACCGGCCACTACTTCCATGATCAATTTCTTGACAAAATCTGGATCTTGAAAGCTCTCTTTGCTGGCTTGATCTACATTTACTTGCAAAATAAGATCGGTTATCTTTTGCTTGAGAGCACTGATGCTGTGATTCCCCGCCATTTTGAGATCGCCTTCCGTGTTCTTTTTGATTTCTTCAGCTTTCTGCTCGGCTGTTTTGATCTGAGCTTCGGCTTCTTTTTTGGCATCTTCTATCAGCTTTTTCGCTTCAGCTTTCGCTTCTTCCAGTATCTTTTCTGCTTCAGCATTGGCTTTTGCCACACCCTCTTCATATACTTTTGACAAAAGGTCTTGCAACTGGTCGCTCATACTTCTCTCCATTAATTTCTTCTTTGAACCAAAACGAAAGAAAGTCCTATTTTTGTCAAACAATTTATCCGTTATTGCTGTCATTATGCATATAAAGAGTCACCGAAAATTGCAAATCGGATTTGGCGAAGGACTTGGAGTGATATCATATCAGCATAAAAAATATCGTGGGGAGCACCGGGCGGTGTCCCCACGACTCGGAGGGCATTCTATCTAGGGTCTGTAGGCTGTATGCAAGGTAAGATTTGGTGTGTTTTCTGTCAATGAAGATTCTTGCACATTCTTTATCATATTGAGCGGAAATGACTTGACCAAGGGTGCGAGGTAGGGATATATGGAAATAGCGATGCGGGGTTATAGATAGATGTGGAGATGGCGAGGTGGGGATATATGGAAATAGTGATGCTGGGAGATGGCGAGGCGGGCAGATGAAGAGATAGCGAGGTGGAGATATATGGAGATAGCGATGGGGAGATAGGGAGGCGGGCAGATGAAGAGATAGCGAGGTGGAGATATATGGAGATAGCGATGCGGGGAGATAGGGAGATGGTAAGATGATAGGCGGTGGTTTTAACCACCGTGCTCCGGATTCAGGCTTGCAGACCAAGATGAATTCCGGTTGGTTTTAACCACCGGCAATAGAAGTAGTTAACCAAACATTACCACCCCTCGCACCAAATATATTTTTAGCTTTTTGGTGCTTATGAGTTGACCTTATTAGCATTATTACTATTATTTCTTCAGATGTTCATGCAGAAATTCATGATACTCACGGTTATTGAAGACCAGCTCATCATGAGTTCCTTTGTGGCCTCTACCCGCAGAGTCTATATATAGTACACTATCCACATATCGCAAGGTAGAGAGCCGTTGAGATATCACAATCGCTCCGGTTCCGGGATAATCGCGGTTAAGGGAGAGCCAGAGTTTTTCTTCATTTTCTGCGTCGAGCGATGCGGTAATATCATCCAGGATAAGGAGTTTTGGCTGCTTGATCAAGGCTCTGGCAATGGTGATACGTTGTTTCTGCCCTCCGGATACACTCAACCCGCGCTGTCCTACTGGAGTTTGATCTTTCATTACAAAGGAGTCAATCTCTTCTTTCAGTTGAGAGGCCTGCAGCGCAAGCTGATATTCCGCTTCTGAAGCAGATTCATTGGCGAGCAGGATATTATCTTTGATACTACCGCTGAACAGAGACGGTTCCTGCGGGACATAAGCCACTACATCGCGCAAGCTTCTGATATTGATATCTTCCAGATCAATGTCACTAAAGAAAATCTTTCCGCTATCGGCTTTGATCAATCCCAAGATCAAATTAGCGATGGTAGTTTTTCCGCATCCGGTTGCACCCAGGATTAGCATCTTTTCCCCTGGCCTGAGCTCGAAAGAAATCTCATTTAGAGTAAGTTTATCTTTTCCGGGATAGCTGAAGGATACCTGCTTGAAGGATAATCCGGTAAATCTATCCACCTTTACGCCCTGTTGTTCATCCTTATTAAAAGTAGGATGAGCTTTCATCTCTTCCAGGCGATCGATATTTACAAAAGCCTGTTTGCCTGATACAAAGAGTTGCGGCAGATCCAGCAGGGGATAGATCATCATGGAGAGATAAGTATAGAAGAGGAAGAATGTTCCCACGGTTATTTCTCCCTTTACTGCCATATAGCCGCCAAAAAGGATCACTCCAATCTGGGCAAAGTAATCTATATATTGATAGATCAAGCTAAGGATGGCATTGAGTTTCACCACACTCATCTCGGTCTTAAACCGCCGCTCCAGAGCCACATCAAAGAAGCGATTATACTTGGTCTCGCTGACAAAAGACTTCACGATCCTGATGCCGGAAAAGCTCATCTCCAACTGGTTATTGATATTGGAGATAGCTCGCTGATTCCGTTCGAAATTGGTATAGAGTTTTTCACTCGTGAAGTAAAAAACCACCATCATTAAGGGCAAAGGGGCGATAGAAAGCAAAGTAAGTTTCGCATTGATAGAAAACATCACTATCAGAGAAAACATGATCAGCGAGAAGGAATTGAAGGCTCTAAAGATTCCGCTTCCTAAAAACCAGGTGATCTTTGGAAATTCTGAGAGATCATCCGTGAGACGGGTTACAATGTCGCCGGTGCGGAATTTATGGAAGAACCGGTAATCCTTACGGGCTATATGCTTAAAATACAATATTCTCAAGCTATGCTCAAATCTCAAATTCACCCAGGCTCTGAAACAGGGATAAAAACCCGTGAAAAATTGCGCAATTCCAATCACGAGGAAGAGCATTATTATGCGGTTTACTTCAACCATAGGAGTGGGATGCAGCTCTGGAGTTTGCAGAATATCCTTGAGCAGATCTATCATTCGCTTAAAAGCATAAGGATAGGCGATCTGCACCGCGGATGAAGCCAAGGTAAAGAAAATCATGATAAGCACAAACCATTTTTGCGCTTTATATTGGGTGATGATCCATCGGATATGTTTATTCATCTTCACCCCCCAATAGTTGCAGCTCAACCAAGCGGCGATAATCCTCACTCTCTTTCATCAAAGTTTTGTGATCACCCCTGGCAATGATCTCTCCAGCGCTGAAATATAAAATCTCATCGGCATCCAAAACCGAAGTGAGGCGATGCGCTACCACTACTATCGTCTTTCCTGCAAAGATCCGATTCATAGTGCGCTGAATACGAGCTTCCGTCTGCGGATCTATGGATGCAGTGGCTTCGTCCATAATGATGATCTCAGAATTAAAGGCCAAAGCACGGGCAAAGGAGATCAGCTGCTTTTCTCCCTGAGAAACGTTTTGCCCACGTTCCGCCAGTTCTGTATCCAATCCCTCGGGTAAAGCTTTGATAAAATCATCCAATTGCACGATTGAGATGGCATCTTTTACCTGCTCTACCGTTATTGTATCGTTATAAACACGGACGTTTTCTAAGATACTGCCTGGGAAAAGGTAAATATCCTGGAGGATCAAACCGATTTTGCGGCGCCAAGCGCGGAAATCCAAAGTTCGCATCGGGATAGAGTCCACTAAGACGGTTCCTTTTTGCGCATGGTAAAAACCGCAAAGCAAACTCACCGTCGTGGATTTTCCACTCCCGGATGCTCCTACCAACGCTATCTTTTTCCCCTTGGGAATAGTGAATGATACATTCTTTAACACCCAGTCATCCGCTTCATAGGCAAAACTCACATTATCGAAGCGTATCTCTTTCTCAAAAGTAGGCATGATATTACCGGTAAAGGTCTCATCTTCCGTGCTTAATTCGGTAAGTTGCAGGATTCGTTTTAAAGACACAAAGCTGCGTTGCATCTGCATGAAGTTTTCGCTGAGATGCATCAAAGGCCAAACCATGCGGTTAATATATTGGATGAAGACTATCAAAGTCCCCAAAGTGGCTACTCCGGCGATTATCTTTGGGGCAGAGAGCATGATCACGATTATTACGAATAGCACATTGAAGACAAACATAAATATGCTCTGAGTACCGTATTCAATGAAGCTGGTCTTGATCTCAGTGCGTTGTTTATCTTTGGATGCAAATGTCAGGTCTTCGGTGATCCGTTTCTCCTGATTGAGAGCCTGAATCATCTGAATACCCTGCACATAATCGGTAATCTTGGCCGAAATAATGGCATATTTTTCCCGGATCATCCGAAAAAAACGAGAGATGTATTTGAAGACAAAGGAATACATAACAATGCTGATTAAGATGATGGGCATGATGTAGATGGTAGTATGCCAATCCCTGACCATCAATACGACAAATACTCCCACAAAGAAAAAGAGGTTTCCAATGATGGTTATGGACAATTCGCTAAATAGCACTTTGACTCGTTCGCTATCGCTTTCCACACGTGCAATCAATTCACCTACAGGTTGTTTATTAAACCACCCGATCGGGAGTTTTAGCAAATGGCTAAATACCTGTCCTTTGAATTTGGTAATGATTTTGATCCCAAGCCGGCTCAGCAGCACGATCTGGAGATAGGAAAGCAATCCGGAAATCAATACTACTCCGATGAACATAAATCCATATCGGAACATCTCGCTCATATCATGATTGGGAATGCTCTTGTCGATTATCAAAGCAAGGATCAAGGGGTCTACCAATCTTAGAGCTGATGTAACAAGCATCGCGAGCAAACCGAAGACAAACAGCGCCATATCCTTTTTTATAAAAGGATAGATCAGCTTCAAATAGTAGGAAAAATTTTGCTTGGGTTCAGACATCGTAATATCCTGTTTTTTCGTTTTCATGAAGTGAGCCCCGGTTGTTATCAGTATGCCTTGCTTGCGTTACTGATTGTTGTTATAAATAAAAACCAGTCTGAGTATTGATAATTGCCGTGAGACCAATTTCGTAAAGAGTATTACTGGATTTGTTAGCTGAGCAAAGAACTACGGGGCCAAAAACTATGGTCGGGATGAGAGGATTTGAACCTCCGACTTCTCGGTCCCGAACCGAGCGCGCTAACCGGACTGCGCTACATCCCGACCGTGTTTGGCCACAATTTTGAGCTTTGGAAAAGTGTCAAGATTTATTCTTTACTGATCGCTTTGAGTAATTTCTCCGCCTCCTCACTGGTGATCTTGCCTTTTTCCAACATATCCAGGATCTTGAGCCGGCTGCGTTCGGCTATCTCTTCTTTTTCTGCCTTCTTTTTCTCGGCTCCCAGATAGGGTTTAATCAAAGGCGAATTTACTACTTTATGGATGTAATCCTTGAGTGAATCCTTATTCAGATGCTCATATCTGAGACCGTCAAACTCTGCTTTGGCGTTTTTAAGCCCTTCTCTGATGCCATCATAAATCTCAGAACTCAGGTTTTCAATCTTGCCGATGACAACGGTCCTGGTCTTATCCAAGCTGAAATCCTTTACCGTATTGTTCATCTTATCTATGGCCTCAGTCACCTTGTTCTTGATCTTTTCTTCATTGATAGATTGAGCTGATCTATGCAGGTA
>JARRCD010000135.1 GCA_029982875.1 Candidatus Cloacimonadota bacterium
AAATCCGCCTTTAGGATTAAACTTTGATTTCGGAGCTGGGGATTTGCCAAAACTGGGTATCATGATCCAGCAAGAGGAAGCCATTGTTAGCTTTAAGTCGGTCATAGATGAGGTGTTTTGCTTTCACCGTGTCGCTGCGGCAGACGTCATAAGCCGAAGTAACTGCCATGGAGGTATGAAATTTGGTGGCAATAATATCACCGGCATAGATGTAAAAGCCCTCGGGGCTATCGATTTGGATAAATTGGCTGCCCACGGTGTGGCCTCCGGTTTTAACACAACTAATACCGGTGGCAAGCTCGAGCTCACCCTCGATGAGTTCGACCTTGCCTTTTTCTGCCAAAAGCGCAAGCTGATGGTCAAAAGCATAGGCCGCTTGGTTTGTGGCATCCGGGGATTTTGCCATTTCCCATTCCTCCTTCTGGATCCAATATGTAGCTTGGGGGAAGGTAAGGATATCTGCATCGGTCAATCCCGTAATGATCCCGCCAGCGTGATCAAAATGAAGATGCGTCATGATCACATCTGTAATATCTATATCCCTGAAGCCCAATTCGGCAAGAGATGATGGCAAAGCAAATTCGCTGGGGCGATAGATTTCTTTTTGCTTAGCACTGAGACGATTACCCAAACCGGTATCCACCAGAATGCGCCGCTCTTCAGTGATGATAAGCAGAAGATTCAAAGCCATCTTTTTGCGGCGTTTTTCATCCGTCTGAGTCTTTTGACTCCAGATTGCATAGGGTAATACTCCCATCAGAGCACCGCCATCAGACCAATAGTGACCGGCTGATACTTTAAAAAGCTTAGGCATTCTTGGCTGGGCTATTTGTTTTGGGCTTGGATCTGGGACGGCGGGGAGGACGAGGTTTCTGCTCTTGGGGGACTTCCGGTTTTGCTTTTGCGGCTTGGGGTTGTTTGCTCTTGCTTGCGGGTATAGGGGTTGGGGAAGAGCGTCTGGGTTTGGGCTTCTGATTACTGTGATTTTTTTCCGGCGAGCTCTGTTGCCTTACTTCGCTTTCCTTTTGCTTGGCCGAGAAGATCACAATGCGCTTGTTTTCACCTTCACCGATAGTGAGAGTACGCAAACCTTTATCACGTTCGACATGACGATGGATGATCCTCCTTTCACCGGGACTCATAGGCTCCAGGGTGAGTGATTTTCCGTGCAGCTTCACCTTTTTGATCTCGGGGATGTAGCGGCTTAAAAATTGAGCTTCGCGGCGTTGCCGGTAGCCATCGGCATCCAAATAGATCCGGTCAATGGTTTTCTCATTTTCAAAGACCCTGTTGATCAGATACTGAATCGTCTCCAGCATCGAGCCATTTTTACCAATCACAAATCCCGGTTCGCCCACATCTTCAAGAGTGAGAAATAAGGTTTTGCCTTCAGTGTTGGATTTTATACTGCCAAAGCTAACGCCCATTTTATCCAATAAGGTCTCACAAAATAGTCGCACTCTGTCTTCAATATCGGGAACTTGAAAGCGTACTAAAGCAATCTTGTTTGCAAAAAGTCCCAAGAATCCCTTGTTTGGTTTTTTTAAAATCTCATATTTGAGTTCGTGATCACTAATATTGTGCTCACTTCTGAATTTGCGGATGATATCTTCTACTGAGACTCCGCTTTTATCGATCGTGTTCATTAAACTATTCCTTGTTTCTATGATGTTTGAGCAGATAGTACTGCTGAATTACTGTGAAGATATTGAAAACTGTCCAATACAAAACCAGCCCGGCAGGCATCCCCCGGAAGATGAAAAACATCATGATGGGCATGATCCAGGTCATCATCTTTTGTGTGGATTGAGCTGCCTTTTGTTTGTCGTCCATATCTTCGATAGCGACGGCCTTGGGTTGCATCATCTTGGATTGAACTATCATAAATAATCCCATTAAGATGGGCAGGATCATATAGGGATCCGGTTCGGAGAGGTCCTTCAACCACAATGCGAATGAGGCATTGCGCATATCCAGAGAATAGCGCAGCACATTGTATAAGGCAAAAAAGATCGGCATCTGCAAAAGAAGGGGCAGGCAACCGGAAAGAGGATTTGCTCCAGCTTCCTTGTATAGCTTACTCATTTCTACCTGTAAGGTCTTGGGATCATCCTTATATTTCTTTTGTAGCGCTTGCAGCTGCGGCTGAATCTCCTGCATTTTGAAGGAAGCGGTCAGGCTCTTATGCGTTAAAGGATGCAACACAATCTTGAGCAGCAAGGCAAAGATGATGATAACCACGCCATAGTTTTTGATGTAGCCATGCAACCAACTGAGGAACCAGGCAAAGAAATTGGTTAGCCAACGTAACCAAGCATAGCCGCGCTCCGCAATATTCTCCATCTGCGGGCCGTAGGTCTTCAAAATCCCAGCATCTGCGGGACCGGCATAGAGCACAAAACTCTGCTCCCAATTTGTTTTGGCACTACGCTGAAAACTATCGATACTGAATCCCGGATTGCCCGTCTCGGCATTGATTTCGCTGCTAAAACTCCTGCTCAAAGGGGGCTCGTTTTCCTTGAGAGCCAGAGTGAAATATTTGCTGCGAACAGCTGCCCAGCCAAAGCTGCTAAAATTGCCTTGAGGGGGATTCTTGCGCATCTTGGAGAGGGATACTTTGTGCATCTCATTATCTGCATATAGCAGGAAGCGGTAATCTTGCGCTTTGGATTTGATGGTCTTTTCACTATCGGCAATACCCGTGGCAAGGTCCACCCGCATCCCATTCAGATTACCAAGGTTCTGAATCCTGGTCTCCACCCCGATTCCATACATATCATCCAGATAGTATTCTCGCAAAATCTGCGGGTTTGCTTCATCTCCCAGATAAAAACGGATGCTCTTGCCAGCCGGATCTGCTTTGAAAGAAAAGCGGCGCGTAGAGATGTCCAAATTCTGTGATCCCTGATACACAGTTGTTCCCAAGATTGATCCCGGCTGGGGAATCAGATCTACGGGTACATCCTCACCCATTTTGTATCTTTTTAGTTCGATTGAAGTAATTACAGCACCTTGATTGCTGAAGCTCACCTTAAGATAGTCATTTTCCAGTTCCAGTTCTCGGATTTCGCTTTCTTCGCCAGCGAACAAGCTATCCGTTGGTACCGGTTCCTGATCCAAAGTGGCAGCTTCGGTGCTATCTGCGCTTAGGGGTTCCTGCTGCTGGATTTGAGACTGGGTGGCCAAGCGAGCACTTTGCCGCTGGGGTTTCCAGACAAACTGGTCAAAAACCAGATAGAGCACAAGCATCAAAAGCAGGGCGGAAAGGGTTCGTTTATCCAAAATATCTCCTTATGGCAAAGGGTCGTATCCACCACGGCAAAAAGGATTGCATCGCAGTATGCGCCAACTACTTAAAGCAAGCGCTTTAAAAAAGCTGTAGCGTTGAAAGGCCTGATATGCATAGCTGGAACAGCTGGGTGTAAACCGGCAACTTTTGGGTAAGACCGGAGAGATAAGCAGCTGATAACAGCGGATGAGAAATTGCATTGCTTTGGCGGGTAAGCTCATCTTCTGCTGCGTTGTTATTTGCATGCTATGAGCACTTCCAATTGCTGGCAGATCTGAAGCCAGGAAAGCTCCCCTGCTCCGGATCTGGCGATGATGTTCATTCTGCAGTCCTGGGGTAGAGACGAGCTATTTTGCTGAGCCCAAGCCCGGATTCTGCGCTTGAGACGGTTGCGCTTGACCGCTTTCGCCACTTTTTTGCTGATCGTGATGCCCAAAGCCGGTCCCTGATCTGCCGGAAGGCAGGGAACAAAGAAGTGCTCTGTCTTTTTCGAATGAGTGGCACAGGTAAATTCCATATACTCCTGATGAGCTTTGATCCACCGGATCATATTCAGACACTAAGAGTCTTTCTACCTTTGGCTCTACGCCTGGCAAACACTTTCCGACCATTTTTGGTGGACATGCGACAACGGAAACCATGAGTATTTTTCCGTGATCTGTTAGAGGGTTGATAAGTCCTTTTCATTTATATACTCCTTTAGATTTCATCATTTCTGTTTCAGATAGTCACGATTTTACACAGCATAATTCAGTCAAGTGTTTTTCCCTAAAAGCAAGATCGGATAGCTACTCTCTCAAAATCCCTGCGCTCGATCCCGTGGCGCAAATAAAAGGCGAAAGCCTTTGCGCTTTCGCCTGATACTGTTGATTCTGTTTTCCGATTTCTAAAGATAAGCTTGTAGCTTGGCCAGGATCTTATCTTTCTGCACCAGTCCCACTAATTGGTCACGAACGGCACCGTCCGCAAAGATCAGCAAGGTGGGGATAGACATTACCGAGTATTTACTGGCAATTTCCGGGCTTTCGTCAATATTGATCTTACAGATCTTGACCCTGCCCTCTACTTCGGCTGCAAGCTTTTCAATGATAGGCGATAAGGCTTTGCAGGGACCACACCAGGGAGCCCATAAATCTACCAAAACCGGGAGCTCGGATTTGAGTACCTCAGTTTCAAAACTGGCAGTATTTACTTCTATAATAGCCATAATGACCTAATCTTCCACTACCGCAAGAATGTCACTCTTGGATAAAATCAGATATTTTTCAGAATCTAACTCAATCTCAGTGCCGGCATATTTGCCATAAAGCACTTTTTCGCCAATCTTGACAATCTTTTGCAGATCTTCATCCGTCCCTACCGCAATGATCTCACCTATCTGCGGCTTCTCTTTTGCTGTGTCCGGAATGATGATCCCGCCAACTTTCTTCTCTTCTGCTGCAGTGGCAATTTTTACCACGACATGGTCTTCAATAGGTCTTAGTTTCATAATAACCTCCATAATGTTATGTAAGATTTCTAAGTATTATACTAGTCAGAATCGAGTTCTTAGCAAACACTTTTTTAGACTGCTAATTTTTGTCAAGATAAAAGATGCTTGGCCTTCCCCCATTTTTTTATCCAGTTATAAAGAGTCACCGAATATAAACCCTCTATTATAAAGAGTCACCGAAAATTGCAAATCGATCACCGAAAATTGCAAATCGGCTTTAGCGAGCGACGATCATGGGACCCATATCTGCCTATTAATAGCATAAAAAATAT
>JARRCD010000024.1 GCA_029982875.1 Candidatus Cloacimonadota bacterium
TTCTATTGCCGGTGGTTAAAACCAACCGGAATTCATCTTGGTCTGCAATCCTGAATCCGGAGCACGGTGGTTAAAACCACCGCCTATCATCTTACCATCTTCCCCTCTCACCATCTGCTCATCTCGCCATCAATGGAATTTTAACATCCCACCTCGCTTTCTTACCATCTGTTCATTTCGCTATCAACGGAATTTTAACTCGCTATCTCCATATCTCACCACCTCGCTACTTCCCATCTCCCTGCTTTGTGCTGCTCCACCATTACGCCACTATTACGCCTCACAGGCGCAATGCTCAAGCTATCTTATTGAGAAAGAGAGGATAAAACAGAAGGCAGGGCAATGTATAGCATTCCGATGTTACATGGAGCTGGGCCAAGATTTTTGAAACGGCAAAATCCCATGGCAAAAAACACATCTCCCTCATAATGAGACTGTTTAAAAAAGACCTGATCTATTTCCAATAAGTATGCATAGCGAGCAGAGCCTGGAAATAAGATGATAGGCGGTGCGCTTTAGCCACCGTATCCATAGCGATCAGAGCCTGGAAATAAGATGATAGGAGGTCGACTTTAGCCACCGTAGGCCAGGCAAGCAGAGCCTGGAAATAAGATGATTTCCGGTCGACTTTAGTCACCGGCAAAAGTAGTAATTATGGCACAAGATATCTCAGCACAAATTCATGCAACCAGTCTTTCCGTTTTTATCGCACCTCATCGCCGGAATATGGAGTATGACGCAAATAAACGGAGTCTTACAAATATCTTGCAGTTTAAAAATCGCTGGTAGCGCCGGTAGCTAAAGCAAACCGGAATTCATCTTGTCCCCACCAATACTCGCTTGGCATACGGTGGCTAAAGCGCACCGCCTATCATCTTATATACAGGCTCTGCTCGCTTGAAACGCCGAAACAACCTCGCATCTCCTGATATGCATAGGCGGTACAGCGACAGCCTGTACAAAACCATCTCACCCCTCCCAACCCGAGCGGCTGACAGCCTATAGCTTGGTGGTGTGAACCACGTGATCCATAGCGCATAACGCATAACGCCTAACGTATAAAACGCATAACAGCCTATAACTCGGGGTGTGAAATTGATTGTGCCCTGATCAATTTGGTGGCAAAATACAGTTTCCGCTTGACAAGTAAAGGCTTGACAGCCAAAGGTGTCTTGTGAAAAAATCCAGACTTTATACTTGCGAGATAAAAAGGTACCGGCAGATAGCCCCCGAGCTATGTGCGATATGCCCCCGTGTATCCAAATGCCGGGCCTTCAGATTCTGGTATCAAAATCATAGTCAAGAATACCAGGATTTTGTTTTGGATATAGTAAATAAATTCCCTGAAAAATACCAAATGGAGGTTGAATTCATGGCCGAGAAGCAACATTTCGTGCAAATCGTAGACATGGAAAGCGGTAAGATTGACCGCATTGTAAACCTGAATGAGATCGAAGCAATGAGTCCCGAAGACAAGTTGGCGCTCTCCAAAAACAAGAATCTCTTTGTAGTAACTCATCGTCTGCAGCCCATAGTGAAAGTGGAGTTAAAAAAGACGTTGATTTCCGAGCCCATCCAATTTGACGATAGCCAGAAAAAGGCGGAAGAGTCCAAGCCAGAAGCGAAGCCTGCCGCCAAAACAAAAGCGTCCAAAAAGAGCTAAGCGAGCTATCCGACTCAGGCTCAGATAAAAAAAGCTTTTACAAAATTGCGCTATCTAAAATACTGGCACAAATTGAGAGAATGTAAGCCAAAAACCGGCTAAAAAAAGCAGAACGAAGCATCTGCGAAGGAGCTATGTATGTTTACATTAGATGAAAAGCACCTGGATGAAGCCAAAAAAATCGCACAGGCTAACCGCAAGAAAAAAAGCTGTGATTATTGCTATGATCGCGGCTGGATCGGTGTATCCGAACAGAATCTCCTGGTGCTCTGCACCCGCTGTGTGGATATGGAAGCCGCCATGGCAGAATGGAAGAATTATGTAAGCGCACATGAGGACTTGAAAGAACACTTTAGCGAACTCTTTGAAGAAACCCCGGAAGAGCAGGAAGAAACTGAAGTACATCCTGCTCAACAGGATTATGAACGTAAAAAATCGCACCCCGTAGGCAAAACTGCTTATGTGCCGGGTCCCAAGCGCACAGGAAGACAAAAGAAGATCTAAACAAAAAATATGTATAAAACCATCGACCTCAAAGAAAATCCCCGGGATTTGGAAGCCCGGGTACGTGCTTACTGGGAAAAACACTCACTCCCCCAGAAGAGTATCGATTTCCGCGCCGCAAAGCCCCAATTTATCTTTTATGAAGGCCCGCCCACTGCTAATGGCAAACCCGGTATTCATCACGTTTTAGCCCGCACCCTTAAGGATACCGTGTGTCGCTACAAGACCATGACCGGTTACCAGGTTAGGCGCAAAGCCGGATGGGATACGCATGGTCTACCCGTAGAAATCGAAGTCGAAAAAGAACTCGGCCTGGAAGATAAACGCGGGATAGAGGAATATGGCGTCAAAGAATTCTGCGAAAAATGCCGCGATTCCGTTTTTTCTTATGAAAAACTCTGGCGCGAAATGACCCAATTGATGGGCTATTGGATTGATCTGGATCATCCCTATATCACGCTCAAAAATGACTATATAGAATCCGTATGGTGGATTCTGAATAACTTTTTCACCCGTGATCTGATCTACAAAGCGTACAAGATAGTGCCCTATTGCCCGTCCTGTGGCACGCCCCTGTCTTCGCACGAAGTGGCGCAAGGCTACCGGGATGTGGAAGATCCTTCGGTCTATGTCCGCTTCAAAGCCCTGGATGAAGATAATACCTGGTATCTGGCCTGGACCACCACTCCCTGGACTTTGATCTCCAATGTGGCGCTGGCCGTTCATCCTGATGAGCTTTATGTAAAGGTGAAACATCATGATCAACAGCTGATCCTCGCCAAAGCCCGCCTCGAAGTATTGGATGGCGCATATGAAATCATCGCCGAAATGCCGGGGAAAGACTTGGAGTATCGCCCTTACGAACCCCTTTTCACCTTTGTGCCTGTAGATAAAAAAGCTTGGTTTATCGCTTGTGCAGATTATGTCGTGATGAGCGATGGCACCGGGGTGGTACATACTGCTCCCGCCTTTGGTGCAGATGATTACAGCCTGGGCATAAAATACGATCTCCCCTTTGTTAACCCGGTAGATGCAGAAGGTAAATTCAACGAGCTGATTACCCCCTATCGCGGCGTCTTTGTAAAAACTGCCGACAAAGAAATCATCCGCCACCTCAAAGAAAGCGGCGCTTTATATCGTCGCGAACAGATCAAGCACAATTACCCTCACTGCTGGCGTTGCAATAGTCCCTTGATCTATTACGCCCGCGAAAGCTGGTATATCCGTACCACGCTCTTTAAAGAGCAATTGCTGGAAAATAACCGTAAGATCGATTGGTATCCCTCCTTTGTAGGCGAAAAACGCTTTGGTGAATGGCTGGAAAACAACGTGGATTGGGCTCTTTCCCGGGACCGTTTTTGGGGCACTCCCCTGAATATCTGGGTCTGTGATAAGTGTGGACATAAAGACTCCATCGCTTCGCGGCAGGAGCTTGTTCAGCGGGGCAAAACAGCCTCCGGTGAGAGCATCTCGGAGAAGATCGAATTGCATCGCCCCTATATCGATGAAGTGCTTTTGCGCTGTGAAAAATGCGGCTCCGATATGCATCGCACTCCCGAAGTGATCGATTGCTGGTTTGATAGCGGAGCCATGCCCTTTGCTCAATGGCACTATCCTTTTGAAAATGAGGAACGTTTTGAACGTGAACTATTCCCCGCAGATTTTATCTCCGAAGGTATAGATCAGACCCGCGGCTGGTTTTATAGCCTGCTCACCATCTCTACTTTACTCAAAGGGGTATCTTCATATAAAAGCTGCCTGGTCAACGATCTGATCCTGGACAAAAAGGGTCAGAAGATGAGTAAAAGCAAAGGCAATACTATTGATCCCATCGAGATCATGCACGAATATGGAGCCGATGCTGTGCGCTGGTATCTTTTGGAAGTAAGCCCGCCCTGGGTGCCCACGCGCTTTGATGTGGACGGAGTGCGTGAGATTCTGAGCAAATTCATGGGTACCCTGAAAAACGTCTATTCTTTTTATGCCACCTATGCCAATATCGATGAATTTGATGCTTCCCGCTATCCTCTTGAGTGGGCAAGAGCAGCCGAAATCGACCGCTGGATTATCTCGCGTCTGCACAGCTTGGTTCAGGAAGTGCGGGCTTATACTGAAGTATACGAATTTACCCGCTCTGTACGGGCAATTCAGGATTTTGTGATCGATGAACTCTCAAATTGGTATGTGCGCCGCAGCCGCCGTAGATTTTGGTCTTTTGAACTCAGTGAAGATAAAATAGCTGCCTATCGCACTCTGTATATGGTGCTTTTGGAGCTTAGCAAAATGATCGCCCCCTTTGTGCCTTACCTTGCTGAGGAACTATTTTTGAATCTGGGTGGCGGCGAAAGTGTGCATTTGGCAGATTACCCTGAAAGCCAAGCGCAGTATATCGATAGTGAGCTGGAATATGATATGCAGGCCGTGATCGATGTGGTATCCTTGGGGCGCACCGCTCGTGGAGAAAGCAATATCAAGATCCGCCAGCCCTTGGGCAAGATGTATGTGCCCGCCAAGCTCAAAACATCACTGGATAAAATGCTGGATTTAGTCAAAGAAGAAGTAAATATCCAACAGATCAGCTATGTGGAAGAAGACAGCAACTTTGTGCAATATGAGCTCAAACCGCAATTCAAGGTTATGGGTCCCAAATATGGCCAAAAGATGAAGGCAATTGCGGCTAATTTGCCGAAAGTGGATGCTGCCAAGGTGCTGCACTCTTTTGCCACCAAAGGCTCTTATGAGTTTGATCTGGATGGCGATAGCATTACCTTACTGCCCGAAGACCTGCAAGTACAGATTCTCCCCCGGGAAGGCTATACTTTTGCCAGTATGAAAGATATCTTTATCGCTCTGGATACCACTCTCAACGAAGAACTCATCACCGAAGGCTATGCCCGCGAATTGATCAATAAGATCCAGTATTCCCGCAAAGAACAAGGTTTTGAGATCATGGACCGGATCAAGGTGCACTATAATGCCGATACCGGGATCGACCAGGCTTTTGCCCAATACGGAGACTATATCAAAAGCGAGACTCTGGCGGATGAAATCCTCAAAACCAACGAGACTCTACCCAATAAAGTGGATATAAATGGCAAAGAAATCGGCTTGGTGGTGCAAAAAAACTCATGACTAAGTTAATTAACGGATCTGGGAGGCGACAATAATGCGGTATTGCCTAAACTGTGGGAAAAAAATTCCGGATAAGGCCAAGTTTTGTCCTTTTTGCGGAGAAAACGTTGTGTTGGCTGAATTAGAACAGCCGCCAACGGAAATTGAGGAAAAAAAGCAGCCGGAATTGGAAGCTGAAAAAAAAGCACAGACTATTGAACTGACAAATAAAAACTTCACTCTGCTGAATCCCGGAGATGATTTCTGTGGATACAAAGTCCTGCGCATGATGAATAAGGACAAAGAAGGCATCAAATACATTGCCGAAAAAGCCGGTAAAGAATATGTCCTCAAAATCTTCTTCCAATCCAGTTTCCACAATATGAATACTCTCTTTGAATTGCAGATGCGCCTCTCGCGGCTGAATAATCTCAAATCAGCCAGTACGGCGAAAGTGGTGGAAGTAGATCAAAACCATTCCCCGGCGTATATGGTAATTGAATATGTGCATGGCATCTCTCTGGCAGAGCTCAAGAAATACAATCCCGAACGTATTAACGAGGAATTGGTCCGGAAAATAGCCTTAAAGCTGATCAAAACTGCAATGGTGATCAGAAAGCATGGGCTCACGGTGTGTGATCTCACTCTTTCAGGCATCATGCTCACGGATGATTCAGAACCCGTAATCCTCTCCAGTGGTATTACCTACAAGGATGGGGATGAGCGAGAGGATGTATTTACTATTGGCATTATCCTGGCTCAATTGCTTTCGCGGGATACGCTATATCAGAGCATTTACAGTGCGGAGCGCCTGCGCTTCTCCAAATTTATCTATATCGCCTCGGTGAGCATGGACCTGAACAAGGTCTTGGCAGAAAGCTTGCACCGGAATATCTCGCAGCGTTTTGCAAATCTTGCCAAGTTCTATGAAGCAATCAAAAATCTCCCCCCCCTGGAAGGCGCACAAATCTGTACCGTGCAAGATACGAGCTTCCTCGATGAAGAAAAAATTGCTGAAGACATCATGCCAAAATTCAGGATTGAGCTCGGTTTTTGGCTCCTGATCATCGCGGTAATCGGCATCCTGGTGCTCATATTTACTACCAATATCTACTCGGTGCTCTTTGGTGCCGAAGAAGAAAAACTGCAATACACAGGCTTTAATTGGGGTAGTGAATCTACGCGGGCTGATACTAATGACACGACAGTTGCAACCCCTGCGCCTCAACGGGATCTTACCACTCCCGAGCTTACCCCATGGGGTGAATTGAAAAGCAGCACTCCCGAAGACCGACAAGACCCCCGTCGCTTACCCTCGGTACCCCAAATCACAGATGTAAGCCCTACCCCTGTGGTCCAGCCTCCTGAACCCAATGAAAACTTTGTCCATATAGAGCCCAGTACCTTTGGTTTTGGCCGTCTGACCGAGAATCTGGCGCACAATGTCTCTCTTTCCGGCTTTTACATCAGCAAATATGAAGTTACCCAGGCTGAATGGAAACGCTTTATGAAGCCAGCCGATGTAACTACTATTGACGATAATCTTCCGGTGGATAATATCAGCTGGTTTGATATTGCCATCTATTGCAATGGCCTCAGTGAATCCGAGGGGCTGGAACCCGCCTATCGGATCAGAGGTCTGGGCGCTTCCCGTGTCGTTACCTGTGATTTTGAAGCTCAAGGCTATCGCTTGCCTACCGAAGCAGAATGGGAACTCGCTGCCAAAGCTGGAAAACTCTACAACTATAGCGGCTCCAATGATCCCGATGAAATCGCCTGGTACCGTGATAACTCGGCGGCAAAACTCCGTCCCCCGGGCGGCAAAAAACCCAATGACTTTGGCATCTATGATATGACCGGTAATGTCTCAGAATGGGTCTGGGATTGGTATGATGCAAACTACATCAAAGCTCTGCCTACCTTCGTTAATCCCACAGGACCAGAAACCGGTACTCAAAAAACCATCCGCGGCGGGAATGTGATGAATAGCGAAGGACGCAATCTCAATATCCTCTGGCGCGAGCGAGGCGATCCCAATCGCGGTTACCAATTTGTAGGCTTCAGACTGGTGCGCACTCACTAAAAGACCCTTACCCAATTTCCCTTAGCGCAACAAGATGCCTCTGCTTGCTAAAAAACTTGACACACTATAGCTGATTTATACCATGACAAAAAGCTAATTTGGTGGAGGCTTATTGTCACAAAGAATTATCTGCGGACTGATCTTACTGATGCTGCTTGAATGCCTGTCAGCACTCGCAGGAGACCCAAATCAGGCATATTTGCAGGATTATCTGAGAGTACGGACTGATCTGAGTAAAGAGGATACCGTGTATTACTTTACTGGTAAAGTCTATAGTCTCATTCCGGAGCAAAAGAGCATGGAGCTCTTTGCCGTAGAAGGTTACCACATCAGTCGCCTGGACGATACGAAAGCCGGATATCGCTTACTCAGCAAAGAGATCCTTTTATTTGAGGATCACCGCACCAAGGAAATCCTGACCCGCTGGCGTAATCCCTTCACCGGCAGCAAGGTCCCTGTGCTGCACATCCTGAACGATCCGGTGAACCAGAGTTTTATCTATGATGCCAATATGTTGCCTTATATTAAACACTTCATCCCCAGTGTGGATTTGGGTGAAAGCATCGTATATCACAATGAGATTTTCCCGTTTTATCCTCAAATATTATCGCAGCGGGAGTATAGTGATCACGTCCAAAGTGATTACTTTCAAGCGGCTGAGACCTATGAATACAGAGTTCACAAAGCAGCCTTGGCAGACAGCAGTTTGAGCTTTGTGCCGGCGGAATATAATTGGACCTGGATTGCGCCGTGGCTACCCTTTATGTGTATGGCGGACAGGGAGGGGCAATTGCTCTTTGTAACTCGCGGGAAAAAGCTGGAGGGGGGATTTTCCGCTTTACCCCAAAACATCCAGGATTTTATCAATACCCACCATAGTGATTTTGCGCGGGCGCCAGACAACTGGACCGAACCCAATCAAAACCCTTGGACTTACTTTAAAAAATTGACTGAGCCAGCAGACTCAGATCAGGAAGGAGCACCATGAAAAAGCTAAGTATATGTATGCTGATTTTCTTTTGTGCCTGTTTATACGCACAGAATCTCAGTCCCTTTAGCAATATGCGCCATAGTTCAGTGGATAGTAATGGCAATCTGCATCTGCGGTTTGATACGACCGCTGAGCTGGCGGATTCCTATCAATTGCACTACACAACGGCTCAGCAATGGCAGGAAGCAGACCTCGCCCAGATCGGAGATGGTGTTTTTGAAGCTTTGGTACCCTATAACTTTGGCGATAGATTGCGCTATCGCTGCAAAGCAGTATTTGAAGCAATGGATCAGAATATCAGTTACCTGCATCCAGCCTGGCTTGAGCAAGACAGCTTCCCCTTAGAGCTTGGCACCCAAGCTTTGATAGCCAATGATCCCAGTGGAGATCTGCTGCAAAGCGAGAATCCGGACTTGGATATCACTGCCTCTTATTTAGCAGCCAGTGAGAGCAGAATCTACCGAAGCATGCAAAATCTCAGTGGAGCATATTCACTGATGCAATCCCTGACCAGCTACAATATCTACATTAGTGCCCTGATCAATCCCGAAACTTTGGCAGATTCTGTGGCTTACGCCATGATTTATACCTATAACATCCCGATGGTAATCTCACCAGGTTTGTACAAGATAAATATAGATTTAACTTCCCTGCCTTCTTATGAGCGCATAGGCGATATCCAAAGTATAGTAGCCGATAATACTCTGCAGATGAGTTGCCTGATGTCTGATCTGATCAATGATCCCGATTTCGGTGCCTGGCCAAATTCTACGAACACCTTAATTACTACTGATATCACGCTCAATGTAGGAATCGATCTTGTAAATCAAGTGCCGGAGTTTTTTTTCGGGGATTATGGCGCTCAGGGGATGATTGAATACAAGAATCTGGTCTATGAAGTAGCGGAAAACACTTTGCCTTCACTCAAAATCGTGGCTTACGATGCCGTCAGTGGTGCCATCGAGCTGCTCTATATAGATGCCGAAGGTGATTTCCCCTTGCAAGCTACGCACACAATCCCAACCTCTGCAGGATTTATGGATATGGATATGAATCCAATTTACAATCCCGATGGCAGCATCTCCTTTTTCGAAAATGCCTCAAAAGAATCGAGCTTTACCGTGAGCGACAATCTGATCGATTTTGTGGTTGCCTATCCTCCGGTGAGTAATGCCGATGATACCTCTCCCGCTGCCCCGGCCCTGGACATTTTGTTCACCAATCCCTTGCGGGCCGGTTCCAGCTCTTGCCAGCTGAATCTGAAAGGTCTAAAAGCCGAAAGTGCTACCCTTTCCTTATATAATCTGCGCGGACAGAAATTGCAGGAGATTGCCCAGATACCCACGGCCAAATCTCTTGAGACCATCACCTGGTCAGGCTCTGCGTACCAAGCTCTGCCCCAAGGCATTTATTTGCTCAGACTGCAGCAGGCCGGACACTCGGTAACCCGCAAAATAACTATCATCCGCTAAAGAGAACTATGTTTATAGATTACGCAAAAATCAAAGTAAAACCCGGTAACGGCGGTGATGGAATTGTCAGTTTCCGCCGCGAGAAATTTGTCCCCAAAGGCGGCCCCGACGGCGGCGACGGCGGACACGGCGGCAATATAGTCCTGGTCGGCGATACTAACGTCAATACTTTGCTGGACTACCGCTATCACAAGGTCTTCAAAGCCGAAAATGGCAAGCCCGGAGCAGGAGCCCGCAAGACGGGACACTCCGGGGAGGATCTGATCCTGCGTCTTCCTATCGGTACCGAAGTATTTCAGATCAACGAAGATGGCTCCAAGATCAAATTGGCAGACGTCACCGAAACCGATGAAAAGATCATCATCGCCAAAGGTGGTAGAGGCGGAAAGGGTAATAGCAATTTTGCCACCCCTACAAATCAAGCCCCGCGACACGCTACTCCGGGTAAGCGCACAGAACAAATAGAGCTCGAACTGGTGTTGAAGCTAATGGCAGATGTTGGCTTGGTGGGCTTCCCCAATGCGGGTAAATCTACCCTGCTTTCGGTGCTCTCTGCCGCACACCCTAAGGTTGCAGACTATGAATTTACCACTCTGGAGCCCATGCTGGGCGTGGTCAAAGTATCCGATTATCAGAGCTTTGTGATGGCAGATATCCCCGGCATTATCGAAGGAGCTCATATCGGTAAAGGCTTGGGACATCAATTTCTGCGGCATATTCAACGTACCAGCATCCTGCTCTATCTCATCGATATCGATTGCGAAGATCCCTTGGAAGCATATCAGACACTGAAAGCCGAACTCTATCTTTATGACAGCTTTTTGGATAAGAAGCCCTTCGTGATCGTTCTCAGTAAGATCGATGTCATCCCCGAAGAGGAGCGCGAGGCCAGGATCGCCAAAGTAGCAGCAAAACTGCACAAACTCACCGCTCATAAGGTATTGGCCGTATCCTCGATCGCCAATATCGGTCTCGACAATTTGAAATATACGCTTTATCAGCAGATTCGTGAGAGCTTATGACCACTGAACAGTATCCTTACTGGCTCTGCCTGAAAACTGCCCCAGATTTGCCGCTAAAGACCTGTCTGGAGCTTTTGGAAATCTATCCCGATCCGCAGGATTTTGTGGGCATAGCGCAGCATCCCTTGTATCAGAGCGGATTGCTCAAAGCCACGACGGCAGATCATCTCAAGCACGCTGTGCTGCCTGAAAATATGCCTCAGATCAAGCAACTAATTTTGCATCACGAGATTCAATGTCTTTCCTTCAAGGAATACCCGCCCCGCTTAAGAGAGATCTTTGCCCCTCCCCTCTTGCTTTATTATAGAGGCAAGCTTGAGCCTGCTGTCTCGCAAAAATGCCTGGCTGTGGTAGGAACCAGAAAGACTTCCACTTATGGACGGGAAATGTGTCGCAAGCTGATCGCTCCCCTTTGCGCACAAGGGGTAACTATTATCAGCGGCTTGGCCTTAGGAATAGACACTGTGGCTCACACTACCGCAGTCAATAAGCAGGGTAGCACAATAGCCGTATTAGCCGGCGGATTGGACAATATCTATCCTGCCCAAAATCTGGAACTATCCCGCAAGATTACCGATAAGGGAGCTTTGATCAGCGAATATGAACCTGCAACCAAGCCTGATCGCTGGAATTTTCCCGCCCGAAATCGGCTTATTAGTGCCCTAAGCGAAGTAGTATTCATTGTAGAAGGTCCTCTCAGCAGCGGCGCTATGCTCACCGCAAAAAACGCCATGGAGCAAAACCGCGAGGTCTGTGCCCTGCCCGGCAATATTAACCATCCCAATGCCGAAGGACCCAATCATTTGATCAAGAATGGTGCCGCTCTGATCTCAAAACCGGAAGATTTGATGTATCTTCTGGGTATCGATAGCGAAAATGCAGTTCAGCTCGAGATCAATACCATCCTCAGCGAGAATGAGCAGCTCATCTATGATCTCATCAAGTCAGAGCAAAGCAAAATCAGCTTTGATGAAATCTTGCTCAAAACCAAATTCCCTATCGGTAGACTCTCCACTACTCTCACCAATCTTGAACTCAAAGGACTTATCGCCAAAGAAAGCGGTAATTGCTTTATTTCGCTATAGTGAATCACGGTGCTCAATAGGCGTCACCCCTTGGGTGGCGAGATGGTGAGGGGAAGGGTGTAAATGATTCCGGATCACCTTCACAAGCCTCTGCTCCTATCCTCCCCTCTCAGCACCAAATCTATAACCATATCCCAGCTCTAATCCTCGAGCTGTATTGCCTTTACGCGATACATCATGTGATCTGCTCCCAAAGCTACTCCCTCATGCGTAAAAGTCGTTTGCGGATAGGGAATAGGCGCCAGGAAATAGAAATCCTCGGAAAAAGTATTGGAGCCATTAAAATATAAAAAGTAGTAATCCGGAGTGAAGCTATTGCCGGCTTCATCCGTCGTAATAGGATCCCAAGAAATTACCGCGTCATGGCCCTGCATTTGAATATAGGTATTCAGCCCTGGCAGCTCAGAGGGCAAGACCTCAATGTAATTATCTCTCGTAAGAGAAGAAGAACCGCCCATAGCATCGGATACGGTTAAGCTTATGCTATACAAGCCCGGAGTATTGAAGCAATAAATTGGATTTTGCTGATAGACAATATCTCCCCCAATTTCCCAAATCCAGTTTACGATGGGATAGCTTGTGTAAGTACTGAGATCTGTAAATTGTACCAGTAGTGGAGCAGGTCCGGAAAGGGGCTCAGCGCAGAAATTGCTTTGGATAGAACTGCTGATCAGGGGACTCCAGGTAAAGGTCGCACCAGGGACGGGATAGTTTGTCGAGCTGAGCATAGCAGTACTGTTTGCCGCTGCACCTGCCGTGGAATTTGCCCATCCCAAAGAAGTGGTACGAGTAGCAAAATTTGTGGCAGCATCAGCTGGAGCTGCCCTTAGCCCCACCTCTGAAGCTGCAGCGCTGGCGGTCTGCATGGTCAGATATATCACGCTCACCTTCATAAGATGTTCCTGAAGTCTGATCTGAAAATTATATGAATCTCCCGTCGCAGATTGACGGCGATAGTTTTTCCATTGGACGATCAATTCCCGATTGGGCGCCGCACCACGGCTCAGTATTCTGATTGAAGATTGCGCTTGAGCTTGCAGGTCTCTGGCAAATCCGGCAATTCTGGCGATCTGGTCTTCATGGGGCAATTCATTGCTTTCCGAACTGAGAGGATAGTGGGAGTTTTCCGCGAACATATTTACGGCAGCCTCTCCATAGCTTGATTTACCCAAAGCGATCCAACCATTGGCATTGATTCCTACGCGATCATAAATCTGACCTGCAAAGGAAAAGTCAAAGCCGATGGGAAAGCCGGAGCCTTGAGTATATAAAGTGCTGCCATTGGTCATTACCGGATTCACAAAGTATTGGTTATCGGTAGTGGTATTACCCAGTAAAGTGCCGCCCATAATCTCTTCATCCTGTTCAACACTGTAACTGAAGGTATATTGGGACAAATCGTTTTGCCCCCAGAGGCTCAAAAAACATAGCATTAGCGCTATCATAGCTAAACTTCTCTTCATTTTCTCCTCCTGTAAGACTTATTTTTATATTTTCCGCTCAGGCTAAAGCCAACTAAGGTAAATCGTCTTTATACCCGATATTATTTTGCTCCTGCTTCAAACCCAGATCGCTAAGCTTGCGGGATAGATTGCTCTGCTTAAGTCCCAGAGCCGCAGCAGTCTTGCTGATATTGCCGCCAAAGCGATCCAACTGCCGACTTAGATAGCGAATCTCAAATTCTCTTTTTTTCTCCTGAAAGTTCCCGGTTGCACTCCAAAATGCAGCATCTCCTCCGGCATTCAGAGCGGTATCCGGCATAAAAGGATTGATATCTTCCGCCTCCAAGACGTCCTTATCACAGAGCAGATAGATGCGTTCCATGATGTTTTTGAGTTCGCGCACGTTGCCGGGGTAACGCTGCTGCTGCATTCTCTGCAAAGCAGACGGGGCAAAGCTCTTGACGCGGGTACCCAGTTCTATGGCCAGATCATGCGCAAAGTGATTGATCAGAAGTGGGATATCTGAGATTCTTTCCCTAAGCGCCGGACTGTGGATGGGCACCACATTCAAGCGATAATACAAATCTTCGCGGAATGCGCCGCTTTTGATCAATTCCGGCAAGTTTTTGTTGGTGGCAGCAATGATTCTCACATCAATCTTCCGGGTTTGATTGCTGCCCACACGCTCAAATTCCCCTTCCTGGATCACGCGCAGGATCTTGGCTTGAGCAGCCAGTTCCATATCGCCTATTTCATCGAGAAATAAGGTACCTTGATCGGCCTCTTCCAGCTTCCCCTTTTTGCGGGCAGTAGCGCCGGTAAAGGCCCCTTTTTCAAAACCGAAAAGTTCACTTTCGATCAGCTCTTTGGGGATCGCAGCGGAATTGAACTTCACAAAAGCCTTAGCACTGCGGGCACTGCGGGCATGGATCAGCCTGGCAATCAATTCTTTACCCGTGCCGCTCTCTCCATACACCAGAATCTTGGCATTGCTGGGGGCAACTCGGTTGATCAGCGCATTGAGCTCTTGCATCACCTTACTCTCGCCTACCATTCTCCAGCCCCGTTCGCTATCCGCTTGTATCCGCATTAGCTTGAGCGTCATCGCATAAAAATCCAAGGCTTTTTTAACCGTAATTTTGATCTTGGGCAGGGAAAGCGGTTTTTCCAAAAAATCATAGGCGCCCAATTTGATGGCTTTTACGGCATCGCTGATATTGCTGTTGCCCGAGATCATGATTACCGGAATTTGGGCTAATGTCTCTTTAATCTTTGCCAATGCATCAATCCCATTGCCATCGGGGAGTTTGACATCCAATAAGATCAAATCCGGATCACTCTCCAGCAAAGCCTGCAATCCCGAATTGATGGTGCTGTAGCTATCCACTGTATAGCCTTCGTCCTCCAAAATGTTGGTCAGACTGATGCGGATATTTTTCTCATCATCGATGATCATTATCTTCATGCGTGATAGCCTTCCATGATCAAGGTAAATTCACTTCCTTCATTGGGCTTGCTTTTAACCCGCAGAATTACCGCATTGGCATCACAAAGTTTCTTGACCAGAGCAAGTCCCAAACCCGTACCTTTGGATTTTTTGGAGAAATATGGTTCAAAGATGCGGGGGATATCTTTGCTCTCAATCCCGCTACCGTAATCCTTGATGCAGAGAACCACATAGCTGCGCTCGCCATAGAGCCTGATATCAATCTTACCCCCCAGTTCTGAGGCATCGATGGCATTTTGCAGAATATTGGTAACTACCTGATAAAAATGGGTCTTGTCAAATTTAACCTGCAGATCATCTGCCAAATCCAAATTGATCTGATAATCCTGAGAATATGATTTCACGATCTCGCGGATGGACAACGCAGGATTTACCGCCTCGGTATTGGGTTGGTTTACCTTGGCATAATTCGAAAAATCCTGAGCCAAAAGCCGCAGATTATCTATCTCCTGACTAATGATGGAGATGGATTCCGGCAATAGGTCAGGAACCTTTTCCGGATTGCTCTCCAGCCGTTCTTCCAAGCGTTGAATTACCAATTGGATCGGGGTTAGCGGATTCTTGATTTCATGGGCCAGGATGCGAGACAGGTCCTTCCAGATCATCTCCTTTTCTGCCACCAACAGTCGGGTCTGAATGGTCTCCAATTCTCGGGACATCACGTTGAAAGAATTTTTAAGTTCACGCATTTCGGGGAGGCCCGTTTCCGGCAGATGTACCGAAAAATTCCCCTGTCTGATCTGTTCCGTGGCATGCTTTAATTCCCGCAAGGGTTTGCTGATCCGCCAGATCACCACCACTAAGATGATGCTGGAGACTATGATGATGCAAAAAAGCAACACCGAAGTAACCAAACGTGAATCTCCGAGTGCCACATTAACCACTGCCTTGGTGGCATTAAAATCGCGCATCATCGCCTCTGCCTTGAGGGAATCTTCTTTACTAAAGAGCCTGATCTCTCTAAATTGCTCAGAAAGCTCCATGTTTTCCAGAGCATCATGGATTTTATCGTGCTTAATCTGAAATACATTGTTCATCAAGATTAATCCACCGATGGAAACTATTACAAAAAACAAGATTATCCAAGCGCGCATACCAATCTTGGGCATTATTTGTCCCCCTTATTTAAGCTCACGCAGGTCTATTTGGGTCTGAGCTGATGGCTTTTTTAATTTCCACAAAATCATCAGATCCATCTCTTGGTCCATATCCGGAAACCTCACTTTGGTCAACGCGGCTTCAATCCTGACCTTGACTATCCCCCATGAGCTCTGATAAGGAATCTTAAAGCGGTAAGAGGATAACTTCCGGATCACCTGCTCTACCGAATCGGTGTAAAACACCTCCGGCTCTCCCTCTTTGCTCACTTCATAGACACCTGTAACGGGATCAAAGGTTACTACATGTAGAAAGCGCTTTTGCATTACCATGCGGCTTCCTTTTTTGAGGTTCAGGTTATAGTATATCGGAATGGGAACCCCGGAGGCAAAGATAGGGGCAAAATCATTCTCAAAGGCAGAATGTAGCTGACCACTCAGATAGAGGTAACCACTGCTGGTGCTATGATTGATTGCACTTAAGCTGGGATCATTCCCCTCGAAAGAAGAGAAGAGCAGCATCGAAAGCGATACTACTCCCGCCAATATCTTTGAGCTAAGAGCTTCAAACATAAACTTTCCTGCAGATCAATTTATCGGAATGATTCTCTCCACCACCGGAATCAACTTAAAGGCTATCCTGAGTATTCCATTGATATATGTTACTTTGGGATTCTCCTTGTCCAGGGCAATATCGGGGAAATAAATCCGGCGCTCAAAATGTCCGGTCTCGATTTCCATATTATAGTAACACAGCGGGCAGTGATCGGAGATAAAGATTCTGCTTCCGCTGATCCGAATATATTCCGGACTCACGGAGATGGCGATCTCATCTTTTTCCACCCCCGCCAATTCCGCTATCACTATCCACTCGGTATCGGTCTGAAATACATCGCACTTGGGATGCCATGATTCGTCGATTGCATCCTCAAGCGCCGAGGGGCCGCCATTGAGGGCATTTACTTCTCCGATCAATTTAAGCATCTCCCGCTGGATGCCGACCAAGTTGCTGAATATCTTTTCACGCATAAGTTCTCCTAAATATATTACCATTCACTCAGTTCACGGAAAAAGAAATTATACTCTTCATCAGGATCCAGCTCTACGGTGTAGGTGACGTTATTTTTGAGCTCATCATAGGCATAACGCAGTTCGCTGTACGTAATCTTCGCATTGCTGGAAAGCTGATGTACGATATAGATTATCTTCTCTTCGGTAGAGTTGTTTTTTACATGCACATGAATCTCCCGCTGGGAAGAGCGCTGAGAAATTGTCTTTTGATTGCGCACCATAGTATTTGCCACCAAGTCAAAGGCCTTTCCGGTATTGATATCAACCTCTTCGTTCCTGCTGGTATGAGCAATGCTATCTTCACCGATAAACTCGAGATTGTTGTCTGCATCGGCTTTGTATATTTTAAATACGCCTTTGGGCAGGGGTTTACCCAAGCCTTGATCTTCGGTATTTACAAATCTGATTATCGAATTCACACCTCCGCTAAAGGTTTGGTACTCATATACCGAGCGCGCAGTCACGTGTTGGGTGGGATACAGTTCCAGTTGTTTAGTTTGGTTATTGGCAAAAGATACCTTTTGATCCAGGGTATACATGTGAAAATCGTGGAAGGCTTTTTCTTCAAAAGCAGGAGCACCGCTGCTCACCGCAGCATCCTCCATCGCCAAGTCCCGACCTTGATATTTGGCATAGCTTTTGCGAATCTGATTGATATCTCCGGCGATCAGCTTGAGATTAACATTTTCAAAGGCTTTGCCGGAACGGTTGTTGATGGTTACCCAGGAATTTAGAGCCAGCTTTTCTTCGTCCCAGACAGCGTTATAGGTAACATCCCAGGAAAATCCTCCGCTGAGGTAGGACATGGTGATGGGATATTTGCCTTCCCTCGGGGCAATCAAGCTCCAGGCCAGGGTAGGTTTGGTATAAAAGTTTGAAGGTAGGGAAGCAAATTGAATCCACTGCACTTCGGAATCCGCTATTACCAGCAGCCGCTGCGTATCATTTTCGATTATGCCGATATTTGCGCCATCGAAGAATTTTAGTATCCCTTGCAATCGGGATTGATCTTTAGTAATAGCCACCACTTCTTGATCGAGATACTTGGCCATAATCTGATCTTTGCCCGCCAGGTCATACTCATAGTTCTGCTCTGCAATCCGGATGCCATTCCCTTTGACGATCACCGATGCAGGTGAAATGCGGGAAGTGATATCATCGTAATTGTAATTTTGACGACCCTTGTTTAGCTCCAATACGAAAGAAGAGCGGATCAGGGAAAGATCATCGTTGTATATAGTGATCCAATCTTCTGCAAGCAGAGGAAGGCTACAGCTAAGCAAGAGTGTTACTACCAGTAAAAGCCTTAATTTCATCTTTGGCTCCTTTTAAGCTTATAGTTTTAGCTTGATTTTTTGGGACAAATTCTGCTGAGAAGCAGAGTATTTTCTAACTACAGAATGTCAAGCAGAGTTTTTTTATCAGGCCGCTAATGTTGCCGCAAGCTGCGTTCTCGCTCCCGCATTTGATCCTTTTTTTGAAGAACTTCACGCTTGTCGTAGGTCTTTTTACCTTTGGCGAGGGCGAGGGTGAGCTTGCACCGGCCATCTTCGTTGATATAGATTTCCAAAGGAATAAGGGTCATCCCCTGCTCATCCACCTTGGCTTTCAAGCGCTTGATCTCATGCTTATGTAAAAGCAATCTGCGGGGACGCTCTGCTTCATGATTGAAAAAAGCTGCTTTTTCCCAAGGTGAGATATGAAAATTCATCAACCAGCATTCACCCTCTTTGACCCGGGCATAACTATCCTTAAAATTAACCTTTCCGGCACGGATAGATTTTATCTCAGAGCCTCTTAGCGAGATTCCTGCCTCAAATTTTTGCTCGATATAATACTCATGCAGCGCTTTGCGGTTTTTGATCTCTTTCATGATTCCATCTTACTGATTATGGTGTTTTTGTATTGCTTTGCTTTTTCAATCAAGTCGGCTTCATTCAAGTGTTGTAATTTTTTGTTTTTCATCACCCAGTCACCGGCAATCATTACATCCCGAATCTGCTCTGAGCCCATGCTATAAACGAGATGAGAGTAAGGATTATAGAGCGGTTGGCTTTGGAGATTATTGGTGTCGATAAGGCACAAATCCGCCCATTTCCCAGCTTCCAAACTGCCCAGATCATGGGCGCGGTTCAAGGCGCGGGCTCCTTCTATGGTAAGCAGGGCAAAGGCTTCGCGGGCTGGCAATAGCACCGGATCATGATTTAGCGCTTTGTGCAATTTTGCTGTCGTACTTAGCTCTTCCAGGATATCCAGATTGTTGTTACTTGCCACACCATCGGTACCCATAGCCAGATTCAGGTTTTGTTCCAGCATCTCCTTGACCGGAACAAAGCCATTACTCAGCTTGAGATTGCTATCAGTACACAATGCTACCGCTGCCTTAGCTTGGGCCAGAGTCTTTATTTCTTCGCTATCGAGCCAGACGCCATGAGCAAAGACGCAATGAGCTTCCAAAAATCCCAATCCAGCCAGATAATCCACCGGTCGTTCCCCATGATGCTTGAGGCAATCTTCCACCTCGCTTTGATTTTCACTCAGATGAGTATGGATCATCCAATTATTTTCGGCAGCCGCTGTGGTACAAGCCTTTAGTACTTCTTTGGAACAGGTATAGATGGCATGGGGAGCTATGCAGCAATCTACCAGGGGGTTATCTTGATAGCGGTCTTTGAGCGCCTGT
This sequence comes from Candidatus Cloacimonadota bacterium, assembly GCA_029982875.1. Classification (GTDB taxonomy): domain Bacteria; phylum Cloacimonadota; class Cloacimonadia; order Cloacimonadales; family Cloacimonadaceae; genus UBA5456. Next base: position 19,732 of record JARRCD010000024.1, read on the forward strand.
ACTCTGCGCTTAAATACAGATAGATCGCCTAAGTATTCCGGCTCGATTATGCCCTCACCTACAATCACCCTCAATCCCGCTATACTGCAGGCATCGGCAATTCTATCCACATAAAAATACATGTCATTGGTGAGGGTAATCCCATGTCGGATCATCTCCGCCGCTCCATGCAGAGAAGCGTCAAAGACAAAATCTCCTGCCAGCATTTTGGCTTCCAAGGGCCAGATCTGATCCTTGAGCCAGATATGCAAAGGCAGATCATCAGCCCAACCTCGAAAATAACTCATGGGCAGATGGCTGTGAGCATTGATAAAACCTGGGGTAATCAGGCAATCTGCGGCATCGGTATAGGCCTTGGCTTTAAAATCCTGAAGCTCCGTCATCGGCAGGATATCGACAATACGACCTGCGTCGATCAGCATAAAATGATCTTCCAGAGTACGATATTGCGGATCCATCGTGATATATGTTCCGCCTTGGATGATGTGTTCATACTCCTTCATAGTCATACCCTTTGGGCTGCTTCTTTGGCTGCAAATATTCCGGAAGATGTGATGATACCGGTGATCAAACTCTCTGGAGTAATATCAAAGGCTGGATTTAAGGCTGCTGAACTGGGATTGGCCAGCCAATTACCGTTGAAGCGTTTGATCTCATCCTCATCTCGAATCTCGATCGGGATATCCTCTCCTTTCGCACAGGTGAGATCAAATGTACTCTTGGGTGCAGCTACATAAAAGGGCACCTTGTGTACCTGCGCCAGCACCGCTTTTTCATAGGTCCCAATCTTATTTGCAATATCGCCATTAAGGCAGATCCGGTCAGCTCCCGTAATCACTATATCTATCTCCTTTTTCCAAAAATAAAATCCTGCTGCAGAATCGGTTATGATGGCATGAGGGATGCCTTCCTGCTGCAGCTCGAAAGCGGTTAGCCGCGCTCCCTGAAAGCGGGGTCGGGTCTCATCTACATAAACAAAGATATTTTTGCCCTGTTTATGCGCCTGACGGATCACCGATAACGCTGTCCCGTGATCCACTGTCGCCAATGCGCCGGCATTGCAATGAGTGAGAATCCGAAACCCATCCTGAATCAACGCACTGCCCACTATCCCAAGCTCCAAACAGTCCATCTCACTCTTGTGCGCATATTCCTGCGCTGCCAATACAGCTACCTGACGCGCATGAGGAAAATCCGGAATAAACTTGATGGTGCTCTCGTATACATAGTTTACGCCGTTGCTGAGATCAATTGCCGTGGGTCTGGTGGAAAGCAATTCCTCACGCGCATTGCGTAAATAAGTCCGAAATTTCTCGTCCGGTGAACACAAAGCAGCCAAAGCTATGCCATAAGCACCTGCTGCTCCTATCGCCGGAGCTCCGCGCACCGTCATCTCTCGTATTGCTGCAGCTACTTCCATATAGCTACTGAATTCTTTGATCCCAAATTCAAAGGGCAAAAGGTTTTGATCTATCATCTTCAGGCGACCTTGTTCAAACCATACCGAACGGTATTCTGTGCCATTTATTTGCATTTTTTCTCCATTATTATAACTCGATGAGGTAAATCTCAGAGTAAGGCCGAATTGTGTCAACTGCTTATTTCAACCCCGGCATTCCTCCCCCCATCTCGCTATCGCACCGATATGAGTGTATGAATACGACATCGCTTACACTTTAGAGTAGACACATCGCTTACACTTTTTTTACTAAACCACATAGAGGTAATAGACCATGCCTTGGATGAGACAGTTCCCAAAGACCTGATCTATTGCCAATACCTTGTGAGTTCCAACGGCACGGCATTTTAGATTGCATTCCGATACCCGAGATCACCACCCTGAGTCCCATCGGAACGTCATTTTAGATAGCATAACAATTGAAAACCAATACCTTGTGAGTCCCGTAAGGATGGTATTTCAGATAGAACCCCGAGTCCCGAAATAACAGCCCTGAGTTCCTACGGGACTCACAAGATATTGGCAATCAATTTGTATGCTATCCGTAATGCCGTGCCGTTTTTATTGAATCCTATGGCTTGCATGTTGCAAAATACGGGTTATATTAGTGGAAAAGGGATAGCCGTGCCTAAGACCAAGAGTTTGTGCCAGTGTTATCCCATCCACCAACCCACTGGAACTCCTGGGCTCGATTTCGACATCAATTGGAATAAGATGATAGGCGGTGGTTTTAACCACCGTGCTCGATCTCAACATCAAATGGAATAAGATGATTTCCGGTCGACTTTAGTCACCGGCAAAACGCGATTCCAAGCCACAATTCCTCATGTAACACCAAAAACCCAAATCCAGATTTCTTGGGCTCTTCTTTCCCATTTATCCGGATCGTAATACTTGCTGAGCTCGCCTTCCAATTGTTCCATTTCGTGTGAGCTGCTGGCCTTGTTAGTTCTCCGTGCCTTTGCCGGTGGCTAAAGCACACCGGAATTCATCTTATCCTATCACTTTCCTGCACCGCATACGGTGGCTAAAGC
>JARRCD010000025.1 GCA_029982875.1 Candidatus Cloacimonadota bacterium
CATTTTGCAACACAAACCAATCTGCAATATCATCTGGTAAACTATCATCACCATTAGCAACGATCAATTCACCAATATCACTGAAATGAGCTACAATCTCAGCGGCGGCGTTCGGACCCAGCATCCCTTCTATATTTTGAGTGCTGGAAATGCCTGATACAACTGTGTTATCGAGGGCATAATCCCTGCCATCCACAATCAATGTTACGACGTAGGTTCCAGTGAATAAATCGGCACCAAAGGGGTTGCGCTTAGTATGCACCACAAGGTTGATATTGTCATTTGCATTCACATTTACAGGATAAACCGGGATGCTAACCTTCCACAAGTCGTGAGTAATATTTGGAACATTATGCTCATCCTGTGTCACCAGCACTGGATTACTCTTGTCTCCAAAATCCACAACTCCAGGTAACTCCTCAACCCATACATCTTCGATATATGCAGCAAATTCAACATCAATGAACACTTCGAGGGTGGCATTGACATCCTGAGCTATGTAATTGTATACATCAGTTCCGGTGCCAGGCACCACAGTATGCAATCTTGCTTCACGAATGATCGGTACAATCGGGCCATTGGCAGCGATTTCAACCATTCTGTCACCGGTGATAGGATTGTTTCCAACCACGTCAGTAATGCTGTAACTGATAGTAGCAGAGAATATGGGAGGAATCTGAGATATAATATCCAAGCCATCCAGAGCGGCTACCCATACATTGTTGTAGTTATAATTATTGTTGCCAACCGTCAAAGAATAGCTATCATGATAGCTCAGATTACTGGCTGGCACTGAGTAATCAACAGGCATGCCAGCTACAAATTCGTTTAGACCTGATATGACTACGCTAGGTTTCGCGGTATATTCATCTTCGTAGGGAAGCTCATTGTCATCTTTGAAGATCAAATAAAGCTGACCATTTGTATCCCCGGGAACGACATATCCTTCCTGTGCGGAACCTAGTGATTCGCTCCAATAGAAGATACTACGTTGGTTTTCGGGATTAGTAGGATCATTATTTGCAAAGATGAATTCTGGAATTTGCTTATCTACACGTGCAACATCTGGAATCACATCTGACACGAAAGGAGGCGGTACAGATGTGCTTCCATCCGTATATTGGATGAGGTAATTGATGCGATACTGCATGTTGATACCAGCTTCATGGGCGTAGTTAATATCCACATTATAGTCGTTGTTCAGATAGTACAAACCGGTGTTAGGATCCTTAGCAAGGGTCACCCAGTTATCAGTCCCACCTGTTACGTTAGTGATAAACTTAGTATTCAACTCAACAGAGCTAATATCAATAGATTGCACGTCTGTGCCGCGAGTTAAATCCTGGGCAACAGGTTTTAGCTCCAGCATCAAGCCAATGGGTGCACCGGCCTGTACGTAAGGAGCTGTAGTCCAATCCTGACGATCACCATTGATATATTTGAAGGCTCTGATCATCTGATGAGTAGTAGCATAGTCTGAGCGGAAATTGAAATTCAGCACTGGAGGCGTATCTACCCAGTTTGGGTCAGTGGAATTAAGAGGACCACCATAGTTCATGTGTCCTACTGCATCCTGTACAGTGCCGAAATGCAAAGTCATAGTAGATTGACCATTCAAATTGGCAGGCACATTGGGAGTAAGACTAATAACCTTTTCGGCTGTACCATCCGGATTCTGTGTGTATGAAACCTCAGCAACTGTCCAGCCGGTAGGGTTAGTAGGATTGACTATGTCCAATACTCCTGAGCCACTTCCATCCATGGCTATGTATTTCAGATAGATGCTTTGACCAGCTGGCCAACTCCCGTCCGGGTTCAGTGCAATGCTGATTTCCGGGCTGGGTCCTGGGAAGCCATTCATCAAAGGTTGATAACTGGTAGGAGGAGTAGTCCCTTGAGCTATCCACAATTGGTTATCATACATCGGAACTCTGAGGTCTACTTTAATTTCCTTGATGTCGGTTTGGGAACCTGTTACCAATTCATATTCAAATGTAACCTCAATTGCTTCTCCGTCGTCATATCTATTCCATACACTTTGCACATCTGGCTCGATGTCCCATCCGGCGGTGTATTCATATAGCGTGATATCCAGCGTATCTGCACTTCCACTCGTAAGTGGTATGTTGTACTCAGTGATAGTGCTTGTGCTGGGCAGAATGAGGTTTGAAGCGATATTATCTTCAATCTCATCAAAATCCGCCCAGATCGGAGCCACTTCATCAGTAGGACCAGTAGGACCTTCGAAGCTTACAAAGTGATATTCAGCTACTACATTGTGCTCAGGAGCAAACCAACCTGCAGGATCTATATCTTCATAAGGAGTCCTCTCGTTGGCTACCACACCATTCAGCTCAGAAGTTACTTCATTGATTAGTACCATCTGATGAATGTAATCTTCAGCCGCATAACCATGTGGTGTGCTGGCTGCAAGCACAAAGTCTGAAACCAGCAGAGCTTCTTCAAACGCCATTTCTGCAATTGCAACACCGGTCCACTTTACTTCCCATAAACCTTCCCCAAGATCAGTAACCGTGGGAGTTGGTAAAGTCCACTCAGTAAGATCGATATCAGCGTTGCTCAGCTCCAGACTATTTTCGGCCAGAGCGTTGGGGCTGTTGATCTCAGCCGTTATAGTAATTTCATCCATGCCATTCATCAGGGTGCGAATCTCTTCTGCATCTTTTTCAAATACCAGAGATTCAATTTCAGGCTGGATATCCACTTCTATAGTGGCAGTCTGGGGCACCAAATCCTTTACTATGCCGTCGTAATCTACAGTTCCACTGATGGTAGCTGTGATAGTTTCACCATCAATATCCCCAGGATTGAAGGCTGTAAATACTTCATACATCTCAGCAGCAAAACCACTATCGATTGTAGCGGTGCCGATTACTTCATCACCCACGCTCAGCTCAATGGTAAGAGCTATATCGCGATCTTCCCAGTTCACCATTTCCCAGGCAACTTCCAGATCCTCTCCAGGTACAAAGATGAGATCAGGATCATTGATAGTAACATTCGAAATTTCCGGGATATCCGGAACGATGTTTAAAGGCAGATAGTATTCTGCGCTATCATTGTGCCACATATCCGCCGCATAAGGCAGAGTGGGATCATTGTAACGGCCGGGATTTTGGGCTTCATCCCACGGCAACATCAATACCAATATAGCATCTTCTGCTTCCTCAGGAGTGATTCCGGCAATACCATCGATCACAACTGTGAGGCTGTAGAGATTAGCACCGAGACTCTCAACGCTGCTAATAGCAGCAGTTACAGGATTTCCACTGTTTGTTACATCGGTATTATCGCTCTTTTTAAGCAGAATATTCCAATTACCGTCTCCTGCAGCAAAAACTGTACCCAATGCTTCATTGGTTACAAGATCAAAGCTGAAGGAATTTGCATTGGAAGAAACAACCGGCACGCCTGTAGTAAGTGTGATTACATTATCATCAATGCTTGCTACGGAAGCTTCTGCAGGCAAAACATAGGGATTTTGGTTGTCTACGGTTATCTCAATATCGGGAGTAATGCCAGTGGGTGGGTCTGTATAACCAGGATCGCTCATAGGATCTGGCAAGATACTAAGCTTCACTGTAAGAGCTTCGGATTCGCCATTGGCTACTATAGCCTCAATATCCGGAGCTGCATTACTAAGATTCTCAAAAGTTCTGGAAACAGCAGTGTTATTAGCATGCGGGATTCTATCTTCCCAGCTTTTCGCCACTTCCGTTCCCTGAAGAACTTCCAATCTCCACAAGATATTATCACCTTCCGGTACCACAAATGACAATTCGTTGCTGTCCTTCGTACCATCAAAGGCATAGTTGGTTTCAGCATCATAGGTATTCATGGGATTACCGGGCGAGAATACTTCGTATTCGGCAGTCAGATTGTATTCATTCGGATCAGTAGGTGGGAAATTTGGTTTAGGCGGAATTACCAGATAAAACTCATCCCCATCTTCCGCTACAAAACTCTGAGCAATGGAAGTGCCATTTACAGAATATTCTATAGCATAAGAGGTAACCTGGATGTAGTTTGTGGTGTCGTTATCGCCACCGATTCCCCACAGAGTTCCGGGAGTCAGGGCTCCGTCTGCAACCGTAAAATCACTTACCGGGATTGTAATAGTAGCCACATTATCCACAAAATCGCTCTTTTGCAGATAGCTGACTATTTCTTCCCCACTCGCGGTGAAACGCAGTTCCACGGAATCACTTTCTTTAAGGAATGTGCTGTTATTTACTTCAATCTCGAAAGTAAGCTCGTCTTGTGAAGTATAATACTCCCCTGTATAAGGAGCATCTTCAGGAGCATATTCCGCACTCAGATAGAAGTTCTTGACCTCGCCGTTGTATTGAGCAAGTCCACCCTCTACCGATTCGTGAATTGATGTAAGTTCAATTCTATTGACGATGGGTGTTTTCATAAATTGATGCTGGATATTCAGAGCCACTACATCAGACTTTGTAATATTTCCGGCATTATCTTGCACATAAGCGTACAATTCGTAATCCACACCGGGATCCGCAGCGCCTATAAATGGCGTATCATACTCATCACCCAAATCAAGAGTGACATTTACGATATCTGAATTAGCGGCATTGCCGGTGAAGGGGACTTCATGCAGGGCTGTGGCAAAATCAAAGTTGTCCATGTCTTCCCAGTCAGTACCATTATAGAACCAAGTTGTACTGGCATTTTCGGCAAAGATCCAGTAGTTTTGGGTCTCATGGCGCAACTCATTGGTATCCACAGTTACCTGACGCGTAGTTCTGAAGCTTACATCAATCTGCTGGCTGCCATCTACGCCGGCTGCGGTGTTGTAATAAACAGCTTCGCCATCATTCCATTCGCCATCGTCGTTTTCATCATTGATCAAGCGAATGATATTGGCCTGATTACTATTCACCAGGGCGAGATTATGATTATCAAGATACTCAGGAGCTTGATTATCCACCACCACGTGAATGCGGTTCAGGATTACTTCATTATCATCCAATAAGGTATGATTTGCAGCTACATTGATATCTCCATCTGGAGGGAATTCAGGTCCGGTAACATATTCCAGATTTACTGCATTACCGGCGGCATCCTTCACTTCCCACAGCGTGATACCTATAGTAGTGAGAGCATCAAATTCCAATGGATTGCCATCAGCATCTCTGCCATCCCACAGCACTTCCAGCAAGCCGCCACCATTGTCGGTGAGCTCAGCACTGGCTGCAGTGTATGTTTTGAGGAATGACAACCTGTTTTCACTTACAAAACGTAAGGTGAATTCCGTGGCTCCATCTTCTCCCCAATCGGGAAGCTTCAACATAATGGTGAAGGTATCCGGCGTGGTGCCATATCCATCCACAGAATCTGCGTCATGAGAGAATCTGAGTCCATTGGCAGGATTGTAATACAGGTCCCAGCCGCCGGTCAAATCCGGAGCAGTGGTATCCACTGCAATTGGTACGCCGTCTTGAGCACCAGATATGACATAGGAGAAAGTCACGTCGGATTCATTGCCGTTTTCAGTTTTTAACCAGGTGATGGCGATCTCAAAATCATCCGTATCATCCAATTCACCAGTTGCAGGAGTGTAAGATGCCGTAAGTACGCCATTGACTACATCATATTCTACATCTTCTCTGTCATTGCTATCACCCCAGTCAATCTTAGCTTTTTTGACCCGGGGATCAAGCGTGGCATTAACAGTAATAGTATCCCCTGAGTGAATGAAATGCTGATCTGGATCATTATTGATCACAAGATAGGATTCACCCTCAAAAGCATCATCATCCGGTACCCAATTATCTACCAGAATAGCTTCATCAGCTGCAGCAATTCCGGGATTGGGATTTCCAGCCATATAAGCAAGCACTTCAACTGTATAATCACCAGTAAAATTCCCAGCTTCTACAGTGTATTCTGCTGTAAAGGTGCTGTCAACCTGAGTCATATCAACCAGGCCACCACCTATAGTTTGAAAATTGACTTTTGCACTAATGATTTCGCTACTTGTAAAAGTAACCTGAATCGTCGAGCCAACTATTGCGGCATCGGTTGGACCTGCATCGACAATTTCGACATCTATGGCCAAGCCCTCGATATCGGATGCGATGTTGTCTACACTAAACTCAGTATCGTCTTGAGTTATCTGCCCGTCACCGTTTTCCTTCGAGGCAGTAATTTTCACTTTCGCCGTAGCATTTTCCAATGAGCCTGCGCCCACAGTGTACTCGGCTTTCCACCTTTGATCATCATCGTCCCATACCATTGCTTCAGCTGTAGGACCTTCGAATTGGCTAAAATCAGCCGTGGCCGATTCTATAGCAATTGGCGTGCCAATATCGGGATCTTCCAACTCCACTTTAATAGTGGTTCCAATGATTACATGGTTTGGTCCATCCGGTCCCGGGTTGAGCAAAGTCACATCAATGTGACTGGCATCAAACTCACGGGTTTGTGCGAATAGAACTGATGATGCGATTACAAATAGCACTACGATAAGTAGTGCACCACGAACTTTGCTGTTCATTTGCACCTCGCTTTCTTTAATATGATTTCATGACTATTTGGTCTAAAACCTTCAGGTAAGACTCGTGTAAAGACTGTCTTACATAATACTTTCTTCATGATTTCTCCTTAAATCCAGCTGCTGAAGCAATCTGGATTATAATTCTTAATATCGAAAAGATAACAATTCATAAAGGCTTGCCATTGTGGGGAGTATAGATACACCGATGCCCTGTAAGCGAGTATAGTTTTGATTTTTCGCATTTGTGGATTCAGACCCATAAACGCCAGGGTATATTGCGCCTGATAAGCGCCGTAAAAGCAGCCCGTAACCTCAGATGTGCAGTGATAATCCGAGAGATTTGATTTTGACATCTGTTTTCCCATAATACGTACCATAACTCTTAGCTCATCAGAGCTGAAGCATGGTCTTGTCCTCATGCCCTTGTTGCACGGACATTTGATAAAGATACAAAATTTCCATATAGCCTCGCCTTTTCAATTTACCTGCTCTTGCAAACCTTTGGCATTCTGGTTCGCAATAGCGCTTCTGATACCATTCTTACGATGTTTTCAAAACTCAACATACAGTTTTTAGTTTGACTCCTTTATACATAAAAAAATCATCTCAAGACCAAAACAAAGCCATTGTGAATATCTGTCAAGCAATTTTAATGATTTTGGTCGAATAAATTCGTCTTGATCTGACCGGTAATCACCCTATAATATAACAATGCGACTATTTATCTGTGGATTAGCCCTAACCCACAGCACTTTGTTTATATGCATAACTTATTGATATGATATATCACTACGGGTTTATTACCTAATCTTTGCCCAAAAGAAACTGCTCTAAGCGCGATAGTGTATTTTTTTCAACAAATGATCTTTATGGCGAGGGTTTCGAGTGTCACTTTATCAAGTTTTGAGGTTCTCGCGGCTTGAAAAAGATGGTAAAAATACGCAGGTTTTTGAGTTTAGAAAGTTGCGCGGAGTTAGACTCGGAAAAAACTCTCTTGACTTTTTTTTGAGCTCCCAAAATAGTGCCAGAATGAAGAATTCAAGCCCTAATGCCAGCATCTTTTTTCTTGCGCGCAAATACCTTGCCGGCAGGAGTTTTACCGGTGTCAGCCGCTCTCATGTGCTTACCCTCATTGGTATTGCCGTAGGCGTCATGGCTTTAATCACCGTCAGTTCCGTGATGAATGGCTTTCGCGAAGATATCCGTGAGCGCATTATCGGCACTCTGTCTGAAATGAGGTTATCTGCACCTGAGGGCATAGGCATACAGGAATATCCGGCCATATTAAAGCGCTTGGAAGCCGAAGGTTTTGCTGCGGCTCCGGTTATAAGATGTGAATTAATGCTCAGAAATGGTCAGTTCACTGCGCCAGCGATGGTATTTGGAATAGATCCTGTATTGCAAAAGAGGGTAAGTCCTGTACTTAATTATCAACATCAGGCCAAGCGAGAGCACGGTTTAGTGGCGGGTGCGATTGAGGAAGAATCCTTCAATGCCGGTGGCATCGCCATAGGTTCCGCTCTGGCCAGCGCATTAGGCTTATATATAGGAGACGAAGTGCAAGTGATCTCTCCTCTCTTCAATATGCCCACTCCTTTTGGGATGATGCCTCAGGTTCGTTTGCTCAGAGTCGCAGCCATTTTTGCCGCCGGGATGCCGGAGTATGACCAAAGTTATTGTTATATTCCGCTCAGTGTGGCAGAGGATTTTAGTTCCCAAGCAGGTATGGTGGATTACATCGAGATTCGCAGCAAAAATCCGCAACAGAGCCGGAAACATCTGGCCCAGCTTGCCCCTTTGTTCCCGAATTATAAGATCGAGGATTGGAGCAGTTTTGATGCCTCACTCTATGGCGCTATCCGCTTTGAGAAATATATGATGTTTGTGGTCCTGCTTTTCATCTTTATTATCGCCAGCTTCAACCTCACCGGTTCGCTCTTCAAGCTGATCACGCAAAAGCAAAGTGAATTGGGTCTACTCAAAGCCTTGGGTTATGAAGCTCGCGAGCTCTACCGGCTGTTTTGGTATCAGGCGATGATGCTCTGCACCTTGGGAATCTTGCTGGGGGTGATATTGAGCACCTCTCTGCTGCTCATTCAAGCCCGGACCGGGCTGGTCAGGCTTGGAGAAGCCATTATTTTACCGGTCAAGCTACAGCTAAGCGACTATCTTTTGGTGATCTGCATTTCTTATCTGCTCACTTGGCTGAGCATACTTTTACCCTTGCAAAAACTAAAAAAAATCAATGCGGTGGAACTAATCCGCCACAACGCATAAAATGAGGTGAAAAATGAATAAACAAGATGCTTACCGAATCGCAATCGAAGCCGAGATTAGGTCTCAAAAACTCTATCAAGCGCTGGCCAGAAGTTTCCAAAATTCCGAAACTGCCCAGTTTTTTAATCAGCTCCTCCGATATGAGACAGATCATGAAGTTAAACTGCGCAAACTCTATGCTCAGGAATATCCCGGACAAACATTGACTTTAACCGAAGATCCCGATATTGAGCTGAAAAAACTCAATCTGGTGGACCCTAAGGCCGTGCTGGAATTTGCCATCTCCCGTGAAGAGCTGGCGCAGGTGATCTATCTCAGACTGGCAGAACAAAGTGAAGATGAAAGAACCAAAGCGCTACTGCAGCAACTGGCAGACGAAGAAGTGAATCACAAGGAACTGCTCTTTGCCGAGATTGAGAAGCTGCAGGGCATCCTGCAGTGGTATGATCCCTCGGAACTGAATGGCTTGATGGAGGATTGATCCTTGTTCAAAGACCAAAGCGATCTCTTTGAAGAGCAGGAAGTTAAACAGCGTGAAGTTCCCTTGGCGGAGAAATTACGTCCCCAGAACCTTGACGAGCTTAAAGGTCAAAAGAAGCTGATTTCAGAGGATTCCCTGCTTGCTCAAATGATTCGAACTGGGGTCTATCACAGCTTTATCCTCTGGGGTCCGCCAGGGAGCGGAAAGACTACGATTGCGCACATTATTGAAGCACAGGCCAGCCATCGCTTCATCCATTTCAGCGCCGTGCTCTCCGGCATCAAAGATGTAAAAGCTGTGATGCAGGACGCCGACTATCAACACCGCACTAAAGGTGAACGTAGCATACTCTTTATCGACGAGATCCATCGCTTTAACAAATCTCAACAGGATGCCTTTTTGCCCTTTGTAGAAAGCGGCGCCATCATCCTCATCGGGGCTACGACCGAAAATCCTTCCTTTGAAGTGATCCCCGCCCTGCTTTCCCGCTGTCATGTCTTTGTGCTGGAAAGCCTTTCCGAAGCTGACTTGCGGGATATCCTGCACCGGGGCTTTGCTGAGCTCAAGCTCGAGGTAGATGAAGATGTGATTGGCTGGATGGCGGCAAATAGCGGAGGAGATGCGCGCCGGGCTTTGAATGAACTGGAACTGATCCAGAGCTTCCTGCGCGAAAACCCTCACCCGGAAATTGCGGAATTGGCCAAAACTCTGGCCAAAAAAACTATGTTTTACGACAAGAACCGGGAAGAGCATTACAATCTCATCTCTGCCCTGCACAAATCCATGCGCGGCAGCGATCCCCAGGCCGCTCTGTATTGGCTGGCCCGGATGTTGGAAGCAGGGGAAGACCCGCGCTATGTAGTGCGGCGCATGATCCGCTTTGCCTCCGAAGATATCGGATTGGCTGATCCCAATGCTCTGGTGCAAGCCTTAGCAGCCAAGGACGCTCTGCTCTTCATCGGCATGCCTGAAGCCAGCAATGCCTTAGCCCAAGCGGTAATCTACCTGGCTACTGCTCCTAAAAGCAACAGCTTATACACTGCCTATGCTGCCGCCGCAGAAGATGCCAGAGCCACCAGTCACTACGGAGTTCCTTTGCATATCCGCAATGCCCCCACCAAACTGATGCGAGATCTAAACTATGGCAAAGATTACAAGTATGACCACGAGTTTGAACACAAATATTACTATCAAAAGTACTTCCCGGATCAATTGCCGGAAAAGGAATACTATAAACCTGGTGAATTTGGCTTCGAACGGGATATTGCCAAACGCATCGCTTGGTGGAAAAAACTTAAGGATAAATAGCTACAGCGCTTCGATACTTACCGCCGTGCCGGAGGCCGAGACCATCAGCATGCTCTGACCTATCACTTCATAATCAATATCCACACCAATCACGGCATTTGCTCCCAGCCTTGCCGCAATATCCTGCATTTCCCGTAAAGCTTCCCGGCGGCCATCTTGCAGCTTGCTTTCATAAGCCTTACTGCGCCCGCCTATGACATCGGTGATGGAAGCCATTAAATCCCGCACGATATTGGCACCCATGATCACTTCGCCGGTTACAATATCGTGATATTTCACAATCCGATAGCCATCTAAAAGAGCGGTGGTAGTTACGATCATAATGATCTCCTTTTGTGTAGTAAACAAACCATATTTGCAGTTGATAGATGTCAAGCATTTTGAGGTGAGTGGTAGAGTGGCGCGATGGCAAGATAGCGAGATAGCGAGATAGCGAGATGATGAGATGGCGAAATGGCCATATGGTGAGTTGGCCAGATGATGAGATGGCGAGATAGCGAGATGAGCAGCGTTTAAATGGATAAGATGATAGGCGGTCGGCTTTAGCCACCGTATCCCGAGCGATCAGAACCTGGAAATAAGATGATTTCCGGTCGACTTTAGTCACCGGCAAGAGCAGTAATTTTGGGGCTGGATCTCGGATAGCCTCAGCACCCATGCCTTCTACCACTCCTTCCGTTTTTGTTGAATTTATTGCTTGCCCTGTAGAGATCAAATATGCCGCGGGAGCTCAATAAGCCGGATTCTGTAATCCCGGCGCACCGGGACCGATGTCTATTCCTCTGGGTCAGGATTCACACCCTGACTCAAGCTGCCTACCCGGAAGCGGTGTGAGCGCACCATGGCTTCCCTATTTGGCATTGCACCGGATAAGGCTTTCCTGGCTGCCACTGTCACCAATGACACCGGTGGTCTCTTACACCACCATTTCACCCTTACGTGGCATCCCAATCTTGCCTTAGATAAAGCAAAATTCGGATGCCACGCGGTTTGTTTCTGTGGAGCTGGCTCTGCATTACTGCAGCTTCCCGTTAGGAAGTATCCTGCTCAAGGTGTCCGGACTTTCCTCTGTGCACTCAAGCACAGCAGACATCTTTCACTCCCGCGGACTTAACTATAAAAAAAGAACTTTGGTGCTGATGCCGGGACAGCGCCAGGTTGGGGAGGTAGCTCTCCGCATTGACACAGCGAGCACGGCTAATTCTAAAGATAAGCGAAGTATCGCTTCTGACAAACCAGAGTTTGAAAGCTCAATCCTGGGCGACATCAGACGCTTGACTCATCCCCAGCTTAAAGGTACTTGAGCATTTCCCGGTCTGTAACCCCGGCATAGAGCTCGATAAAGGGTTTCACCGGACTTATATTGATCTTCGGAAAAAACACTTCTTCGATCTGGAAAAAGCCAACCGAAGCATTCATCTCCACATCGATGCGGATGGGTTTTTCCTCGCCTTTGCGGATGCGAACTTTTTGGATGGCGGATGCCGAAGTGCGATGAATATCTCCGGGGCGGACTTTGGTAGAGAGCATCGCTGGTATGCGGGCTCTTCCCTTTTCCATATCGCTGCCATCGCCAATCAGCACCAGGCCGGCCTCCAAAGAGTAGATCTTATGCGTGGCCATATGGCCAAAGATACCTTCGATAGCAATGGATTTGATGGCGGCTTTAATGTTATATTCATCTTCTTTATGGATTTTACTTAATACTTTATCGATAAAGGGGATAGCTATCTGGATGCTCAGATACTCATGGCTATCCCGGGCTACACTCATGCCCAGATCATGCATCAGTGAAGCCATGATCACTGCCACCAGAGAGTCTTCCACCGTGCCGGCTTGTTCTTTTTCCAGATGCATCTGAATGCCGGCTTCCTGTAATAATTTGAACATCTTGATCGTATTGAGCGTAGCCTTACGCATGTGCACCGGGCCGTGGTCATTGAACCCCAGCCGTTTGATCGAGACTGTATTGGAATATTCCTGCAAGGCTTGGATCTCGGGATCGGCAAAGAGCAATTCTGCCGCCTGCAGGGCTTTGCCGGAGAGCAGTTTTAGGATTCTCTCTTCCAGTTGTTGTTGTTTTACAGATTTATACATATCTATTATATCTCCTTTGTGTGAGGATCATCCGGCAGGTAAACACGCTCAGCAAGCTTGAGCTTCATCTGCTTTTGATCAGTTTTAAGATTTCGGCAGGCAGACCCAATATTTCCGCAATTTGGATCGCATTCAAGGGCGGAGCCTTGCTTTCAGAAAGGCGGATCAAACTATAATCCATAGCCTCAGCCAGTGTTTTGAGCCGCTGGGCAATCCCGGCCTTATTATCGGTGGACAGATCGGCAGAAATACCTATAACTTGATACTGCTGCACCATATTGAGCCGGGTCGGAGCACTAAAATGAGTGGCCGCAATCGTACAATGCCTGCTCTCTGCCAGATAGGTGATCACCGCACTGGCCAAAGCTTCACCTTCCTGCGGATTGGTGCCTTTGGCAAATTCATCCAAAAGGAAGAGACCGCGTCCCTCCTGTTGAAGCGCTTTGCTCAAAGCTACTACTTCAACTCCAAAAGAAGAGAGGTTTTCATTCTCGGAAATATGGTTGTAATATACAAAATCAAAATAGGGCAAGCTGGCCGCTTGGGCGGGCAAGGGAATGGCGAGTTTGAAGAGTATGCTACATTGTGCCATGCACTTCAAGATGCTGGTCTTACCCCCCATATTTGGTCCAGTGATCAGATTTGCCTTAGTATCAAAAGCTATGTTCAGGCTTTGATACTCCCGTCTTTCTGCTTTTAGCGCCAGTTCGAGGGGCAGATTGCGCACTTTCACCAGCTCGATCTTTTCAGCCAGCTTGGGAATACAGCAATCATAAGCCAAGGCAAAGGCTGCTAAAGTGTAATCCCAGCCCAGCTCCTTCACAGTTTCTATGGCTTGGTATAGCTTGTCATAAAAACTCTTGATCTTGCCGGATAACTTTCTAAGGATAGCTTCTTCTTCTCGGCTGAGTGCAGCTTCCAGCTCCATTATCTGGCGCTTGAGCTGATTGGTCTCTTCGCTATCCGCCAAGATAAAGCTCAGATTGGCGATGCTCTCACGATGCAGCACAAAGTATGAGCTTGCCAGAATCCGGTTGATGAGCTCATCCTGCTGCCGGGAAAGCACAAATTCAGCTTTGAGAGTGGGCAGCTTCAGCGTATCCCGGGCCTCGTCAAGAAGAAGCTGACGGCTGTGCTTGAGCTGTAGGTTCAGCTCTTGATGCTTTTTATCCAGCTCTTGGAGCTTTTTGCTGTAGCGGGGAGAAAGACGAAAAACGGGCAGCTTATTACCATCCGGATCCAGCAGGCGGAAGAGCGCGCTGAGATCAGGCAATTCGTAGCCGGGCAGAGTTTTTGCCAGAGTATATTCCCGCAAGGCCTGATAATGCCAAATAAAGTTCTTGAGCTCAAAAATCTCATGTATGGCCAAACTCTCCCTGAGATATTGCTCGGGATACAGCTCGGGGATATGGGCCAGCAGAGGTTCCCAACGGGATTGCTTGTCGTTACGGATTAGATTTAGCATAATCTGGCGACGCTGATATGCCTGCTGGATTTGCGGCACAGTTAAGCTCTCACGGCTGAGTTTATAGCGCTTTACAGACGCCAAAAAGTCCGACGGAACTTCAATCAGGTCAAATATCTGATCCAGGCCCAAAAGCCGAAGCTGCTGTTTGTTCATTTTTTGTTTCCTTCAATTCAGCTTTTTCGCACAGTCTCTGGTGTCAATCTTTTTATTACTCTCGCACTGCCGCTCTTGTCCAAACCTACATATAAGTGCTTTGGTACAATAAGTCTTTGTTCCGGCAACTGTCGCATTCAAATTGGATGGTGACATGCTCAATCTTGTAGCCGGAAGATAATACCTGCTGCACTTCCGCCAGCAAAGCATCAAGCTGACTTAGCATCTGATCCGGCACGTCAATATGAGCTTCAAAAAAATAGGATTTATCATCTATCATCCAGGTGTGGGCATGATGTACGTTTTTGATGCCCGTGATCGCCTCCAGGTCTCTTTTGATATCTGGCAAAGAAACATCCGGCGCACCCTGCATAATGATATGGGTGGAACTGCGAATGATACTAATACTCTCCCGCATGATATACAGCGCTACCAAAAAAGTGATCAGAGGGTCTATCCAATATACCTGCCAGAGCACTATGGCGATGCCTCCCAAGATCACCCCTATCGAAGAAAAGGTATCCCCCATCAGATGCAAATAACTGGAACGGATATTTATGTTATCCTTCTGCCCGCGGTGCAGCAAAACTACTGAAAGCAGATTCGCAAGCAAACCTATCGTGGCCACGATCAGCATTAGATAGCCCTTGATCTCCGCCGGTGAGTAAAAACGCTTGATCGCCTCTACTATCAAAAAAATGCTGATTATCAATAAGGCCGTGGCATTTACAAAAGCTGCCAAAATCTCCGCACGATGATAGCCAAAAGTGTGAGAAAAATCATGATCCCGCTTGGATATTTTGAAGGCAAAATAGCTGATCATAATCGAGATCGTATCACTGAGATTGTGCACGGCATCCGAGAGCAAAGCCAAACTGCCTGAAACCAAGCCCCCAAGGAATTCTGCTAAGGTTATTACCAGATTCAGTAAGGTTACAAATCTAAACTTTCCCGGACTCATATGCCGCGGATCGGCATGACTATGCTCGTGATCATGACTGTGTGTATGACTATGCAGACTGTGTTGTTTTTGCAAGCTAATCTTCCTTCATTTCCTTTTTTCAAATAATATAATCCATTGCGCGATACTTGCTAATCTAAATACCTTCATTTACACCTCCCCTGCCTCAAACACGAAGCTGAAGCGCAGTTGCTTTTGACTCGGGATTAAGTCCTGATTCTCTCCTGCACAGGACTTGAACAGGACTTAAACTTGAGGCTATGGTGAGTTGAGTGGAGGTGGGTTTTCGAGTTTTGGGGTTTTCAAGTTTGCGTGAATCCCCTGCTTCCTATCGTCATTCCTTTGCAACCAAATCAGGTACAAGGGCAGATTGACACTTACATCAGCAGGAATGACGGATGAGAGGATTAGGATATGAAGGTGGGCAGTTATTCGGAATTGTAGATTTACTTTCCGGATACGATGATAGGCGGTGCGCTTTAGCCACCGTATGCAATACAGGCAAGCGATAGGATAAGATGAATTCCGGTGCGCTTTAGCCACCGGCAAATACAAGAAGAATTAACATGGCAAGCAGCTCTCAGGAAATGGAACAATTTGAATGCGAGCTCCGCAAGTATTACGGTCCGGATAAATGGGAAAGGAATAGCCCAAGAAATCTGGATTTGGGTTTTGGGTGTTACACGAGGAATTGTGGCATGGATGCGCGTTTTGCCGGTGACTAAAGTCGACCGGAAATCATCTTATGCCAATTGACGTGGAAATCGAGCACGGTGGTTAAAACCACCGCCTATCATCTTATTTACATTAATGTGGAAATCGAGCTCAGGATTTCCAGAGGAACGGCATTACGGATAGCATACAAATTAATTGCCAATACCTTATGAGTTCCATAGGAACGGCATTCAGATAGAACCTCGATACCCACGATCACCCCCCTGAGTCCCATCGGAACGGCATTTTAGATAGCATAACAATTGATAACCAATACCTTGTGAGTTCCATAGGAACGGTATTTCAGATAGAACCCCGATACCCAGGATCACCACCCTGAGTATGCGGTACAGCCAAGCGATAGGACAAGATGATTTCCGGTGCGCTTTAGCCACCGGCAAAGGCAAGGAGTATCCGGGATTAGCAAATAAGATGATAAGATGATAGGCGGTCGGCTTTAGCCACCGTATCCCAAGAGTGCATTACGGGGACAAGATGATTTCCGGTTCGCTTTAGCCACCGGCAAATACAAGAAGTATCCGGGATTAGCAAATAAGATGATAAGATGATAGGCGGTCGGCTTTAGCCACCGTATGCCAAGAGAGCATTACGGGGACAAGATGATTTCCGGTGCGCTTTAGCCACCGGCAAATACAAGGAGTATCCGGGATTAGCAAATAAGATGATAAGATGATAGGCGGTGCGCTTTAGCCACCGTATGCCAAGAGAGCATTACGGGGATAAGATGATTTCCGGTCGACTTTAGTCACCGGCATCTGCATCGATTACCATGCATAATTCCGGCAATGGATTTTTTGATGTGATTAATCTAAATACCGCCCCTAAAGGACTAATAAGCAATAAGAGTGTAAAGGAGTAATCTTTCCCCTAAAAAAAATCTTGCTATAGCCGACAAAGATATCTTTTCCTGAAAGCGGTATCCTAATAACTTAAGGCTTTCTGCAGAATTTTTGATCAACCTCCGCCGCCGGGAGGATCGTTCAATCCTGGTGCGCCTCCACCTCCGGGTCCTACACCGGGATTGTCTTCAGCATTTCCATTTCCATTACCATTACCATTGCCGTGAGAAAATTCTTTCCCTTTCTTGATGTCCAGCTCGCAGCTACTGGTTAATACGCTGTAGGCCATATCGATCAGAGGGTAGTTCCCTGCTTTCATGCTCTTGCCCAAGGCTTGTATCTTCATCACATAGTTATCAAATTCATAGAGGCGATAATCCGCGTTTTCAGAGATATGCTGGTATTCCACATCGGATTTTGCGCTAAGGGGAGTAAAGCCCAAATGAGCGGCAAGATTTGCTATATCAGCAGTTGTCATGCTTTTCCCCGCACCGCCCAGTGAAGTAGGCATTTTCCAATATGCTGAGGCTAAGGTACCAAAGTTTTGTATTTCTGCCAGAATAGCCTGTTGATTCGCTGAAAAACCCTGATTATTGAACATAGTAATACCTATAGCGATGGCAGCTCCTACCACTATAACTCCGATTACAATCAATAAAACTTGTTGGGTTCCCATATTACCTCATAATAAAATATAGTATGAATATGGTGCTGCAGGAGCTAACGTATTTCCCAAGATGCACAAAACACAATATTCAGAGTACTTTTGTTTGATGTCAACATATATGTCAAGCACAATATAGGCCGTCCCCTTCTGATCTTAGTCCGAAGTTTTGCCTTTGTGCACTTAATTATTTATAGATAAATTATATAGCAATGTGGAATAATATCCACAGCCCTTGCAGACTAAGTACTTATCGTGTTTATTTTGCTTCTCTTCCAAATGTTTGGTATCAGGAGGCAGCACGGCAGGATATCTCTATGTGCTGAAAAATAAGCCTTGTCAGAAAAGGTCTTGTGACCTATATTGATATTAACTTGCAAATCGTTGCTGCAAGGGCTGTGTGCCTGATCTTTGTTTGCTCTTGGGCAAGCATGAATCTTGTGTATTGGCAGTTAATCTGAGGAGAATAATGCATGCCCAGACATATCCTGCTCCTTATTGATACTAAAGTACATGGAATGTAAATTAAAGCTTAAACTACAAAGCTGAGCGAGGAATCAAGATGAATTTATACCTTAACTGGGTAGAATCAAGTCCAATTATCAGTGCCATGGTGCAATTTGCGCTTTTGGGCACCTTAGGAGAGATCATCTCCTGCTGGATAGTGACCAAGAGCTTTAAGTATCCCTTTACGATAGGGCTCACACTGTGGAAAATGCTGGTTTGGGCTGTATTAGCAATCGCTATCAAATACGCTTTCAAAGGCTTTGCCGGCTTCCTGGAAAGCTTGATCGCCGCAGATATGTGGCCAGAATTTGCAGCAGGCACTCTGCCCTATGCCCTCTCCCTATCGCTAATGATGAATCTGCAATTTGGTCTGTTTTTGGTGATCATCCACCGGGTGCTGGACAACATCCCGCTGCATACCAAGAATTGGAAGAATCTGGACCATAGTATGTACAGCTTGCTCTGGTTCTGGATTCCGGCTCACACAATAACCTTTTTGGTGCCGGATCTATACAAAATCGGATTGGCAGCATTATGGTCCGTTGCCTTAGGTTTGATTTTGGGGTTTTACAATAGCAAGTAAAGCAGAACCGCCAATTCACAAACTCCCCGCGCCCCTGCTCTGGCCGCTGCTTTTTTGGTTAAGCGGAATCGTGTTGGCGCACTATTGGTCAGCAGATTTATGGCTCTTGGGGATTTCGAGTCTGGCAGCATTTTTGGGGGCCATTCTTTGCCCTAAGCTCAGAATAGCAGCTATCCTGATCCTGTTTTTACTTGCTGGACTTATGCGGGGACAAAAGCAAGAATCCGAAATGCCGGATTTTGCTGCCTACTTGCATGAGAAAGGGGAAATCCAGCAGGAAGTAAGCTTTACTGTGATAAACCAGCTCGGTAGCGATAGCTATCGGGTGAAACTGGATAGCATTGCCGGTTATCAACTCAATGAAACTCTGCTCTTGCAAAGCCGGGAAAACCTCGCGACAGGCAGCAGCTTCCGGACGGTGGCAGAAATATCACCTCTGCGGGAAGATCCGATATTAAGCATCTATCCAAATCGCTATCAAGGGAGAATGCGGGCGGTATTGCCTTTAAAAGCAACTGGCAGCGCGCAAAATCTGGCAGCTATTTTGAAGTTGCGCTCATTTTTGCAGCAGAGATTGGATCAAAGCCTCAAGGCATATTCACCCCTGGCTAAAGCGCTATTGCTAAGTGACAGCGAGTTTAAGCGGGAGCATCGTCAAAGCCTGAGCAATGCCGGCATCATACATCTGGTAGTGGTTAGCGGATTGCATGTATTGATGCTCAGCCTCTTTTTGCTGGTGCTCTTGCGGGGAATCTTCCCCAAGATGGTGGCAGAGTTTATTTTTATGCTGCTGCTTTTACTCTTTGCCGCTATCAATGGCTTCGCACCTCCCATCCTCAGAGCGATGCTGATGATTTGTCTGGCAATTCTCTCACGCTGGCTTTCCCGACCCTTGGCTCTGAGCCAGAATCTCGCTCTGAGCCTCTTTATTATTACCATCATAGACCCTGACCAGATCTTCAGCGTGAGCCTGCAATTGTCCTTTTTGGCAGTAGCTCTGATCGCCTTTGCCTTACCCCGCTTGCACATAGATCCCGATCTCTCCAGAGCTGGTAAAGCCTGGCGCAAGGTCTTCAACTATATGCTGCTGAGTTTGATCGTAGGAATTGGGATTGCCCCCTTGAGCTTGTATTACTTTGGCACGGCTTCGCTCAATGGAGTTTTGGCAAATCTGCTGGGATTGCCATTGATTACACTACTTTTGGGACTGGCTCTACTCATTCTATTTGTGCCGCTACCGCCCTTCATCCTCAGTTTCCAGGCCCTGGCAGAACTCTGGGAAGCCTGGCTCAAGTTCTGCTCTACTCTACCTTTCAGATTAGAAGACTTTTGGATATCCATAAATTCTGCGCTGGCGCTGGCGTTGGCCATTGCCCTGCTGTTTTTGCTGCTCAACAGACGCTGGAGATTATGCTTACGTTTACTCTTACCCGTAGGCGCAGGTATTACGCTGCTGCTAATCTTCCCCACCAGAATCAAGAACGAACTATATATCTTCAATTCCGGAGTCGCGGATTGCGCGTTGATCTTTGCCGATGATGGCAGCAGCATGATGATCGATACAGGCGGCATCTTGGGACAAAGGGCGGAAATGAATATCAGTCCAGAAATGAACCACCAATCCTGGTACAAGCAGCGCTTGCTGATCTGGCTGAAAAGACGCCATGTATCCACGCTGGACTATTTGGTAATCACACATTTGCATACTGATCACGCCGGAGGCCTGCCCGATATCCTGGCCAGCCTCAAGGTCAAACAGCTTGTCTTGAGTGATGATTCGATCTCCCGTGATGAGTGGCAACAAATGGTACCAGGTTTGCAGCTAAACAATACCCGGATCATGAGTATTAATGACACCACCAGCTTGGGTCTGGGCTCTTACCAGGCCAAAGTGTTGCATCCGGATGCGCTTTACCAAGATCCGGATATCAATAACCAATCCCTTGTAATACGCTTTGATACCGCGGGTAGCAGCTTCCTCTTTACCGGAGACATAGAAGCTGAGGCCGAACGGTATCTCGTGGAACACTATCCCCGTGAGCTCAAAAGTGAGATCCTGAAAGTTCCACATCATGGCTCTCGGACTTCTTCCACCCCTTCCTTTCTGGAGCATGTCCAGGCTCGTGAAGCAGTAATTACCAGCTCCGAAAGCAATATCTACGGCTTCCCCCATCGGGAAACTATGGCGCGTCTGCAGCTCAATGGAACTCAGATCCAATATAGCTATCTGGGAAGCTTGCGATATGTACTCAGATAATGCGACAAGAACTATATCTACTGTCATTCACCGCCAAAACAAAGCTGTTCAACAGCAGCTCAGCCCAATAGGATGGCTCAATTTCACCAGAGGAATCAATAATATGATTGACAAAGAGGCTGCTTTATCTGGCATGGTATTATGTATTTATTAGAAATGCAGATCAGATGAATACATGAGGAAATTATGGAATCAAGTATCAAAATACCGCCACAAACCAAGATGAAAAAAGAACTAAACATAGGATACCAGAGAACTTGCGATTGTAAGCCAAAGCATATTAATTGTATGACCCCTAAAGAATGGATGCAGGCTCAAATCGGAGTATGGCAATTCATATATGAAAAAAGAGATGTTAGAGACAAAAAAATCCATCCAGCCACTTTCCCTATTAGTCTGGCCACAAGGATTATCTCTCTTTTTTCTCATCAAGGCGAACTGGTATTAGACCCCTTCGTTGGTAGTGGCACAACCCTTGTGGCAGCTCAGGATATTAACCGAAATGCTCTTGGCTTTGACCTAAATGAGGGGTACATAGATATTTGTAATGACCGTCTATCCTCAAATAATATCTTCAACGAATCCCAGCAAATCCCGATTCTTGATGACGCCAGAAATATCAAGAATTATATCGATAAGGATACAGTTAGCTTAATTTGGACTTCTCCTCCCTATGCTAATCTGTTGAATCGGAAACGAAAGAATAAATCCAGACGGAATAGGGATAATGAACAACTTGGTTTAGTAGAGCAGTACTCTCAAGACCCAAGAGACTTGGGTACTTACGAAGTAGAAGAATGGACAAATGCTATGGGAGAGATTTTTGAGTCTCTTTTAAGCTTGCTAAAAATCAAAGGGCATTGCGTGATCAACGTACCGGATTTTTGGTGGGAAAATAAAAGAATAACTCTTCATCTGAACCTAATTCAAGAATTACGCAAGCGTGGCTATGAGTTAAGAAATACCATCATCTGGGATAGAACAAACATAGTAAATAACATCGGTATATTTGGATGGCCAAGTAATTATATTACGATGGGAACTACTTTCGAGTATTTATTAGACTTTTGGAGACCACCTCTTGATAA
>JARRCD010000026.1 GCA_029982875.1 Candidatus Cloacimonadota bacterium
GGTAGTTAAGATTAAGAAAATAGGTCTTGACAGATGAGATCAACTTATAACAATACAAGTGTCAACTCATTTCAGGAAATTCCAAAATGGTAACAAAAAATCAAGGAGGAAAAACATGATAGCTTATATAAAAGCAGGAATTAAGGGCTTCTCCGGCAAGCTGGATGGCGCCATATACTACTATCATCCCCAGCTGAAACGCACCCTGATGCGGCGCGCGCCGAAGCTGCCGATCCAGCCGCAAAATCTGGAATATCGGGATATTTCGCGACAGAGGGTTGAGAGGGTTTAGAAGGTTTAGTGCCATCGGCGCTTAAAGATAACGCCTAACGGATAACGCATAACGGATAACGCATAACGCATAACGCATAACACCTAACGCCTAACGCATAACCCAAAATCTCTTAAAATCTGTGAAATCCTTGTAATCTGTGTGAGACCTTCGCTACGCGGATAACGCATAACGCCTAACGGGAAGCGGCATCAGATAGTTGTGTTTATCGGACAGTCACAACCATGGGTGAATCCACAAATTTCACTTTAGACTTGACACATAAGGGTCTTTTGCGGAATGATCCTTATCTACTTAAAACTATGGCAAGATAGGAGATACAGATGAATTACTTTTTGACTGAAGATCAGCTGGAAATGCAAGAATTAGCACGCAGAATAGCCAATGAAAAGATGAAGCCAGTTTCGGAGCATTATGATCAGGAAGGCATTTTCCCTTGGGATATTGTGGAAATAATGCGCCAGAGTGATCTGTTTTCGATATTGATTCCGGAAGAATACGACGGGATCAGTGGGAAGGTGCTGGACTTGGCGATAGTTACAGAGGAGCTTTGTGCAGTGGATGCAGGCATAGCTTTAGCTTTTGGGGCTACAGGGCTGGGGATGTATCCCATCCTGATTGCCGGCAGTGAAGAACAAAAAAAGAAATATCTGCCCATCATCGCTGCAGGCGAACAGCTGGCTGCTTTTGCCCTTACCGAAGCCAATGCCGGTAGTGATGCCGGAGCAATCGAGACGACAGCCCGCAAAGAGGGGGATTATTACATTCTCAATGGCACCAAGCAGTGGATCACCAATGGCGGAGAAGCCGGGATCTATACGGTTTTTGCCATGACCGACAAAACTAAGGGTGCCCGTGGCTGTTCCTGCTTTATCGTGGAAAAAGATACTCCAGGTTTTACGTTTGGGAAAAAAGAAAATAAAATGGGCATCCGTGCCAGTGCCACGCGGGAACTTATCTTTGAAGATTGTAAAGTTCCGGCCCAGAATCGTTTGGGGCGTGAGGGTATAGGTTTTATCACCGCCATGAAGGTCTTTGACAAATCCCGTCCGATGGTGGGTGCGCAAGCGGTTGGTATAGCTCGTGGAGCTTTCGAAGCTGCAGCACGTTATGCCCAACAGCGTCAACAATTTGGCAAACCGATTTCCAGCTTCCAGGCAATCCAGTTTATGCTGGCAGATATGGCGACACAGATTGAGGCAGCCCGGGCCTTGGTATTCCAAACTGCCAAGATGGTTGACGCGGGGCTTAATAGCTATACCAAAGAAAGCGCTATGTGCAAATACTTTGCCTCCGATGTAGCGATGAAGGTAACCACCGATGCCGTGCAAATCTTGGGTGGCTATGGCTATATGAAGGAATATCCGGTGGAAAAGATGATGCGGGACGCCAAAATATTGCAAATCTATGAAGGCACCAATCAGATCCAACGCTCAATCGTAGCGGCAAACATCCTCAAGGAATTCTGAAGAGTAATTTGGCATGATAATCCCCCCCAAGGATTCTTTCCATAAGCAAAAGATTCTGATTCATAGCTGTTGTGCGCCCTGCCTCATTGCTCCATATTACAGGCTTAAAGAGGCTGGGCATCGCGTTTCGGTCTATTGGTTTAATCCCAATATTCACCCCTTGCGAGAGTATCAGTTACGGCGGGATACCTTGCGAGATTTTGCCGTCAAGGAGTCTTTTGAATTGGTGGAAGTAAATGAATATGGCCTGCACGATTTTTTGCAGCATACCAGGGACGATATCGCCCGGCGTTGTGAATATTGTTATAAAACCCGCATTGAGGCCGTGGCAAAAGCAGCGCGTGCAGGCGGCTATGATGCGTTTTCCACCACCTTACTGTATAGTAAGTATCAGGATCATGATAGCATCAGGCACTTTGCCCAAGAGATGAGCATCAGCTATCAAATCGAATTCTTTTATGAGGATTGGCGCGAGCTCTGGCAAGAGGGAATCAGATTGTCAAAAGCAGCCGGAATGTATCGTCAGCAATATTGCGGCTGCATATTCAGCGAAGAGGAACGTTATCGTGGGAAAATATGAAGAAATTGATCTTAGCAAAGTAAAGACTTACTCCATAAAAGCGAGAAGCAGCAAAGTAAATACCCGGCTCTTTGCCCAAAAGGGTGAAGTGGATACAACTTCATTTTTGGATATTTTGCCTCAGATCCTGAGTGCCAAAGAGCTCAAGGAACTGATCTCTCAAGTACACGCGGCCAAGACCAAAGGTAAGGCTATCATCCTCGGTATGGGTGGGCACGTTATCAAATGCGGGCTGGCGCCACTGATCATCGAGATGATGGAAGCGGGCTTTGTCTCCGCCATTGCCGTCAATGGCTCAGTGGTCGTCCACGACTATGAAATAGCCAATTTTGGCTCCACCTCCGAAGATGTATCCGCCTCCTTGGCTGATGGCTCTTTTGGTATGGTCTTTGAGACCAATCATGGCATCAATAGCTGTATCAGCCGGGGCAGCAAAGCCAAATTGGGTTTGGGAGAAGCCCTCGGCCAAGAATTGTGGGAAAATGCCCCCAACCGGGAGCTTTCTGTTTTAGCCATGGCTTACAAGTATCACATACCGGTGACCGTCCATGTGGCTATCGGAACTGATATCGTGCACCAGACCTCCAGTGCCGATGGAGCAGCGATCGGAGCTTGTTCCCATCGGGATTTCCGCATTCTTTGTCAGCAAATATGCAATCTGAATGAAGGTGGGGTCTATCTGAATTTCGGTTCTGCCGTAATCCTGCCGGAAGTATTTCTTAAAGCGCTGACTGTAGCCCGCAATATCACAGGCTGTGTAAAGAACTTCAGCACGGCGGTATTTGATATGAACCGTCATTACCGGGCCATGGTGAATGTGACGCAGCGGCCAGTAGAAACGGGCGGTAAGGGCTATTACTTCATCGGACAGCATGAGATCTTGATCCCGCTTTTGATCAAATCCATCCTCTATACGGATTGAAGCGGTAAGCAAGCGAGGAAAACTTGTGCGAGATTTAAGCTTTTTTCACCATATAAGCGAAAAAATTAGCTGATATCTACCGCCCTTACACAAAAAAAATAATCGGGCTTTGAACGCAAAGCCTTGGGGAGAGTTAATGCGATTGAAAACCTTTCCGGGGGGGATTCACCCTCATGATGAAAAGCATTATTCCGCGGCTGCACCCATAACCAAGTTTCCCAGCCCGCAGCGGGTTATTGTTCATCTTTCACAACACATCGGCGCACCATCCAATCCCATCGTCGAGAAAGGCGAAACAGTTCTCAAAGGGCAACTTATCGCCGAAGCCGCCGGCTTTGTATCTCTCAAGCAACATGCACCGATCAGCGGAACTGTCACCAAGATCGGCAAATTCCTGCATCCCACCGGTGCTATGGGGATGGGGATCGAAATCAGCGCCGACGGCAAAGACGAAATGATTCAGCTTGGTGATGAGGAAAACTTTTTAGAACTCCCGGTCGATGTCCTCAAAGAGCGGGTCAGTAATGCCGGCATCTGCGGTATGGGAGGCGCCGGATTTCCCACTTTTGTGAAGCTTTCTCCTCCAGAGGGTACCTCCATCGATACCGTGATCCTCAACGGCGTGGAATGCGAGCCCTTTCTCACCAGCGATTACAGATTGATGCTGGAGCGCTCCGAAGATATCATCAATGGTCTCAAGATCATTATGAAGATCGTTAGCGCCAAAGCTGGCATCATCGGCATCGAAGCCAATAAACCGGATGCCATTACGCTGCTGCGAAAGCTTTGTGCCAAAGAACGCGGGATCAATGTGGTTGGTCTCAAAATGAAATATCCCCAAGGTGCTGAAAAGCAGCTTATCTATGCCACCACGCACCGTAAAGTTCCGGCCGGGGGCTTACCCATGGCGGTGGGAGTGGTGGTGCAAAACGTAGGCACTGCTGTGGCCATATATGAAGCTGCAAGATACCAAAAGCCCCTGATCGAGCGCGTGATCTCGGTCACCGGTCCTGTGGTAAAGCAGCCCATGAATCTTTTAGCGCCGGTGGGTACCCTTTTCAGCGATTTGGTAGAATATAGCGGGGGCTTGACTCAGCCACTGGGTAAGGCGATCTCCGGCGGACCCATGATGGGCTTTGCCCTGCCTTCCCTGGATGCTGCCATGATCAAAGGCAGCAGCGGTCTGGTTCTGATTGGAGCAAAAGAGGCCAAATCAAAGGCCGAACACACCTGCCTCAGATGTGCCCGGTGCGTGGATATCTGCCCGATGAATCTGATCCCTTCCACCATCGCCAATGCCGTTAAATATAACGATTTGGATATGGCGGTCAAGGCGGGACTTAATGATTGCATCAAATGCGGAAGCTGTGCCTATGTCTGTCCGGCTCAGATTCGCCTTGTGCAATGGATCGATACCGGCAAGATCCGCTATGCGGAGGCACAAAGGGGGAAATGATTATGAATAAAAACGATAAACTCATTGTTTCTCCAGCACCCCACGTGCACGATAAAACGACCGTCAAAAACGTGATGTGGAATGTGGTGCTGGCCTTGGTTCCGGCCCTCATATTTGCCACCTACTATTGGGGTTTGCGAGCGCTCTTACTTTCCTTGACAGGCGCTGTGACCGCTGTGGTCTGTGAAGCGATCATTCAGAAACTGCGTAAAGTGCCAATCACGGTGAATGATGGCTCCGCCTTTCTCACCGGCTTGCTTTTGGCCTTCAATATTCACGCCGGCGCTCCGATCTGGCTGCCCATTATCGGCGCCGTATTTGCCATCACGGTTGGCAAGCAGGTCTTTGGCGGGTTGGGAAATAATCCCGTCAATCCGGCTCTTTTGGGACGTGCCTTCCTCATGGCCAGCTGGCCTACACACATGACCGGAGGCTGGGTGGCAGTCAAAGGCGCGGCCATGAGCGGGATCAATAATCTTTCCCACATTGCCACCAATCTTGAGCAGCTTTCTCCTAAAGCCTATGAACTGGTGACTTCCGCCACACCCTTAAATGTGGCAAAGAGTTTGCGGGATAGCAGCTTTATTGCCGAAATCAATGCGCAGGCCGGAGGTATAGATCTGGGCGGCCGCATCTTCACGGGACTTACTGAGATGGAGACCCTTAAAAGTCTGTTTTGGGGCAATATCGGTGGCTGTATCGGTGAAGTATCCGTCTTTGCCTTGCTTTTGGGAGCTGCTTATCTGCTTTACAAAAACATCATTGAGTGGCGCATCCCCCTCTTCTTTATTGGGACTGTCTTTGTGCTAAGCTTTATCTTTGGTGGTCTTCCCGGCAGCGGCACTTCTGTTATGCTGCCCTTTTTCCACATTTTTTCCGGTGGTTTAATGCTGGGTGCTTTCTTTATGGCGACGGATTATACCACCACGCCGCTTACCAAGCAAGGCAGGATCATCTTTGGCATCGGCTGCGGCTTGCTCACGATTGTGATTCGCCTGGTCGGTGGCTATCCCGAGGGAGTCAGTTACAGCATTCTCTTTATGAATGTGATGACGCCCCTGATTGACCGGCTTACAAGGCCAAAAGCTTTTGGGAGGGTGAAGAAATGAAATACTATCTCAAACTCGGTTTTATCCTGTTTGTTTTCTGCGCAATCGCCAGCGGCATTTTGGCGTATATCAATACCCTGACCGCACCCGTGATTGCAGAACGTAAGGCCCGGGAGGAAGAAGAAACCCGCAATTCCCTGATTCCTAATGCGGATTTTGAACAAAAAGTGACCGATCAGGGAATGATCTATTACGTGGCCAAAGATCCCGCCAAGGATGAGCTTTTGGGCTATACTTTCATCGCTGCAGATGTCGGCTATTCCAGCACTGTTCAGACCATGGTCGGGGTCGATCCGGAGTTTGAGGTGCTCGGCATCCAGGTGGTGGATCAAGCCGAAACTCCCGGCTTGGGCGCTAATTGTACTTCCCCCAGCTTTGCCAGTCAATTCAGCGGGATGAGCATCAATGACCTCTATGTAGATAAAGACGGTGGCGAGGTAGCCTCTCTCTCCGGAGCCACCATCACCTCCCGCTGCATTACCAATTCTCTGCGGGAGAGCATCCTCGATGTACAGGATGAAGATCAGATTGGAGGTGAACAATGACCTTTATCAAAGAACTCACCAAAGGACTTATCAAGGATAATCCGATATTTGTCCTGGTTTTGGGACTCTGCCCCACGCTCGCGGTCACCACTTCGGTGATCAATGCTTTGGGTATGGGCTCTGCCGCCACCTTCGTGCTGCTCTGCTCCAATATCATTATCTCGATGATCAAAGGCATCACCCCATCCAAGATCCGCATCCCCGTCTACATCGTGGTGATAGCTTCTTTCGTGACCATCGTGGACATGGTGATGGCAGCTTATCTGCCGGACTTACACAAGAGCCTGGGACTCTTTATCCCTTTGATCGTGGTGAATTGCATTATTCTGGGCCGAGCAGAGGCTTTTGCCAGTAAAAACAACGTGATCATGAGTATTGCGGATGCCATCGGGATGGGACTGGGTTTTACTTTGTCTCTGACGCTGATTGCCACCTTCCGTGAAATCCTGGGCGCAGGCACCTGGCTGGGTATGAGAGTTACGCCAATGAGCTATGATCCGATGCTGATCGCCATCCTGGCTCCAGGTGCTTTCATTACCTTGGGCTTCCTGATGGCTCTGATGAATATGATTAAGGAGAAGAAATAATGGGATACCTCGGTGAAATCTTCGTGATGGCAATGACCGCCATCTTTATCCAAAACTTCGTGCTCTCCCGTTTCCTTGGTCTCTGTCCCTATCTGGGCGTCTCCAAAAAGCTGGATTCCGCTCTGGGGATGGGCATGGCTGTGATCTTTGTGATGACTCTGGCCAGTGCGATTACTTTCCTGATCAATAATTACCTCTTGATACCATATAGCCTTGGCTATCTGCAAACTATAGCCTTCATTTTGACCATCGCAGCTTTAGTACAATTTGTGGAGATGGTGATTCAAAAGAATGCCCCGGCATTGTACAAATCCCTGGGTGTGTACTTGCCTCTGATTACTACAAATTGCGCCGTGCTGGGGGTGGCGATTTTGAATACCACGGCTCTGCGCAGTGATGGTGTGACAGAATACAATTTCCTGGATAGCTTGCTCAATGGTTTTTTCAGCGGAGTGGGCTTTACCGTGGTTCTCTTAGCCATGGCAGGGCTCAGAATGCGCCTGGATATGGCTGAGCTGCCTAAAAGCATGAAAGGCATGCCCATCGCCCTGATCCTTGCCGGGATCATGGCTCTATCCTTTTATGGCTTTATGGGATTCCAGATTTAAGGAGGGAGAAACAAATGATGTTAGTTATCTTGCAAAGCAGCTCCATCCTCGGCACCATCGGCTTACCGGTTCTGATCATTGGCGCTTTGGGACTGCTCTTCGGCCTGATTTTGGCTATTGCCTCAAAGCTCTTTGAAGTAGAAATCGATCCGCGGGTCGAAGAGATCATAGCAGTACTACCCGGGGCAAATTGCGGGGCCTGCGGTCAAGCCGGATGTGCCGGATATGCAGAGCAGATCGTTCACGGCGGAGAAGCCCTCGATAAATGTGCTCCCGGAGGTGCTGATGTGGTGGCGCAGATAGCCCAGATCATGGGTATGCAAGCCAGCGCTCAGACCCGTAAGGTGGCTGTGATCCATTGTTCCAGTGGCGGCTATGAAAATACCCGCTGGAAATACTATTATGAGGGTGTGGAGACCTGCAAAGCTGCCGTAAATATCGCTGGAGGTCCCAATTCCTGCGCCTGGGGCTGTATGGGATTAAACGACTGCCTAAGTGCTTGCAAATTTGACGCTATCTCTATCGATAGCAACGGGATGCGCCTTATCGATCTGGAAAAATGTACCGCTTGCGGAGCCTGCGTAAAAGCCTGTCCCCGCAATCTCATCGATTTGGTACCCATAAATCGCAATGTCTATATTAAATGCTCTTCGCAAGATAAAGGCGGCGAGGCTAAACAGATCTGCGGCAGTACTCATCCTTGTATAGGTTGCGGGATTTGCATGCGAAAATGCCCGGTGCAAGCTATTACTATCACAAACAATCTCGCGCAGATCGACTATGATAAATGCATCAATTGTGGATTATGCGCCACAGTTTGCCCTACAAAATCCATCCTCGATCTGTTGGTGGGTACCCGCAAAAAGGCCGAGATCAATCCCGAAAACTGCATTGGTTGCACCATCTGTACCAAGGTCTGCCCTGTAAAAGCCATCTCCGGTGAGATCAAAAAGGTTCATGTAGTGGATCAAGAAAAATGCATTGGCTGCGAACAGTGTGTGCCCAAGTGCCCCAAAAAGGCTATAGAAATGGTATAGAATTAGAGCTCATATGCAGGGAACTGAGCCTTGCTACGCCTGAAGTATGCGATAAGCTCGGATAGTTGCTATTTCTGGTTATCCGGCCTGATGTAGCCAGCGATCAGAAGGAGATGCTTTTTATCAAAGCTCATCGATATACCACCAGAAGTGCGAGCGCGGGATGTTTTCGGCTTGTCTGACCTGTTTGATAAGGTTTAAGACGCCGCGGGTTGGGTATCCGATGATGAGATCGCGGACCGCGATCATGGCATCTTTAAGCTCCTCAGAATCTATAGAGTAGGGCAATTCATCCTCATCAGACATATTCATGCACATGGTGAGGTATTCGTCGTCTCTGAGGGGGGAGGGGTGGTCTTTCATATAGATAAAGGCATCGAGATACATGGGACTGGTATCGTTTGCAGGTCTATTCTTCATTTTGTAACTCCTTTGATGTTGTAGCTTTGGTTTTCGGTGGTTGCCAGATACTTATCAATCGCACCAAGTTTCGGATCTGCGAAGCAGCCACGGATAACGCAATTGGTATCGGCGACGACATAGCCGCCTTGGACTTGGGAATAGAAGGTGAACTGGAGCTGTCCTTCATACATTCTACAGCGGATATGTTCGGGATTTTTATAGATATCGCGGGCTTTGGGGCGGTATTGCGGCCAGGAATTGCGGACTTGTAGTGACGCTGAACTCACCCCTTCCGTGTTTTTTGCAGTCGCTTTCCCAGTCTTCTTCGCTGTAGTTACGATATTTATCATGTCTGCTACCTTCTACTTTGTTACGGATTTACTAATATTACAAGTTTTTAGGTGGCGAAGTTTTTGTCAAGGGGGGACTGCCTGTAACGCATGATAGCCCATAGCGTGGGGTGTGAACCTCGTGATATATGTCGCTTGCGGCGCTAAGGGGGGCACCGCTACTGTACACTCATTTCGCCGAGTTGGATTTACAAGAACATTTGGGACTCAACAATTGAAAGTAGTGCTTGACGCGGAAATAAAGATGAAGAATATTGCAGCAGGTCGTTTTATGTTATATAGAGTGTGAGTAACACGGGATTTCGGATGCCCTCAAACAACCAAAGAAACAAGGAGTTGGAATTTACACCAACATCGGGGGATCTGTATAATTGCAAAAACCAGGATTATGGAGTATATATGAAAACAGGGAATTTAACCCATGCTCCCCTCAAGGGAGTGGATTACTACGAGATCAAACATCAGGAAAATCGTGACCAGGTAATCTTCTGCATCAATTCAGATATGGTGTCAAACTACCAGGATTCACGTGCCGGACTGATGTGCCGGGCATACAAAGATGGCGCTTGGGGCTTGGCTTCCTCAGCTTTGCAAGATGATGCCACGCTAAAGAAAATCTGTTCCCAAGCAGCCGAAAACGCCCGCAGCCTCGCTCTTTACAGAGGTGGCAAGGCATTCGTTCTACCCGCCAATCCCGCCTCCGGAGAATATCTCTTCTATGCAAAAGAGGCCTGGAGTAAAAAGCAAAGATGCGATTTTCTCCTTGCCCTGGATAACTATATCAAGACCAAATACCCCGCTCTGGCCACCAGACAGGTCGGCCTTATGCAAGACGAGACCGAGAAACACATCAGTACTTCCGACGGGGCGGAATTTCATGAGATGATTCCCCGCTCCCTTATCGGGATCCTGATGGTAGATAATACGGCTGAAGGTCCCGTGCAGGCATATCGTACTTTGGGTGGATTTGGGCAGATTGAGGATCTCTATAGCAAGCCCGAAGAGATATATGAAGACATTGACGCTGTATACCAAGAGCTGATGGACAAAAAAGAATCAGTCCCCAGCCGGGCGGGCAGCTTTGACTGTGTGCTGGATTCCCGCTTGGCAGGCATATTGGCTCATGAAGCGATTGGCCATACCACCGAAGCAGATTTTGTGCTAAATGGATCCATCGCCGGAGAATTTCTGGATCAAGAAGTGGCTTCTGCTCTTGTCACCCTGGTGGATGCCGCCAATACGTGGGACGGCAAGCTCTGTCCGGTGCCGGTCTTCATTGATGATGAAGGCACTCGAGCTGAAGATTGCGTGATTATCGAGCAGGGTATTCTAAGACGATATATGCAAAACAAGGAAAGCGCGGCCATGCTGGGTATGCCGCTCACCGGAAATGCCCGGGGACATGAATATAGTGACGAGCCCCTCATCCGCATGCGAAACACCCTTATCCTCCCCGGCCAAGACAAACTTGCCGATATGATCTCCTCGATTGAGGACGGCTACTACCTGGTGGAATCAAGCAATGGCCAGGCCGATGCAACCAGTGAATTTATGTTTGGCATATCCTTGGGTTATGAGATCAAAAACGGCAAGCTGGGCAAAGCGATCAAAGATACCACCATGAGTGGAATCGCTTTCGATTTGCTCAAGACGGTCAGTATGGTTTCAGATGACATGTTTTGGTCTGCTTCCGGGATGTGTGGTAAAAAACAGAGCATCCAAGTAGGGATGGGCGGCCCTGCCATCAAATGCAGAGTCAATCTGGGAGGTATATGATGGATAGCAGAGCCTTTTGCAAATCACTGATAGAGAGCCTGATCCAGCGTGGCGCAGACAAAGTGCAAATAAACCTGAATCAAAGTGAAAAGACGGAATACAATCTCGTCTACAAAGAGCTCAATCTCTTGCGTTCTATGGATAGCGCCAGCCTATATATCATGCTGATCAAGGATCAAAGGCAAGTCACCGAATCCCTGAATCAGCTTGATGATGAATCCCTAAAAGCGGTCATAGACAATCTCTTCAACGCCTTAGAAAGCGCTAAGCCCGATCCCGCCTTTGACATCGCCGAATATCAGAAACCGCAAAGTTTTTTGGATGGACCCTTGGAGTCCGATCAGGACTTGATGATCCAGCGCTTGCAGGAATATGCCCAGGAATTGAAAACCCAATATCCCAGTGTTTATTTTGATGCTACCCTCAGCCATACTCATTCCCAGACCGTGATCATGA
Organism: Candidatus Cloacimonadota bacterium; assembly: GCA_029982875.1. Taxonomy (GTDB): domain Bacteria; phylum Cloacimonadota; class Cloacimonadia; order Cloacimonadales; family Cloacimonadaceae; genus UBA5456. The sequence continues at coordinate 11,590 of JARRCD010000026.1, forward strand.
ATTCAAACGGCGTGGAGGTGCTGCTGGAGCGCGGCTTCTATTACTTTATGAGCATGTTCACTGCTAAAAAAGATGGCAAAATGAGCTCCATGAACTATGTATCTTATGAAATACCAGACCTTCAAAAGAGCATCCTGGACTACAATCAAAATCGTGAGCTCATCCGCCAGATCGAGGAGCAGACTGAACCCAAGAACATCCCAGCTAAATTCAAAGGAGACGTGATAGTCGCTCCGACAATCTTAGCTGACCTGACCAGCACCCTGCTCCAAAGCCACTTTAGCGGTTATGCACTCTTGGAAAAGATCAGCCGTTTCCCCAATCACCTGGAGCAAAAAATCTTTAGTGACAAACTCACAGTGGCAAATAGACCCCGCGATCCGAGATTGGCTATGAAGTATTTTGTCAATCCAGACGGCTATGTATCTCGCGAGGCTCCCATCATCGAAGCTGGAGTCCTGAAACACTATCTGATGACTATCTATACAGCAAATAAGACCGGCAAAAAACTCAGCCATGTATCCTCAGACAATCTCATTATCGAGGGGGGAAATCATAGTTTGCAGGAAATGATCCAAAATACTACAGAGGGCATCCTCTGCATGAGGGCATCATATGGAAGCCCCGGACCCCTGGGCGATATGTCCACTGTGGCAAAAAACAGCTATTATATCAAAGATGGCAAAGTTCGCTACCCCGTGCACGAAACGATGATCTCTTTTAACCTCATCGATGCCTTCCTGAACATCGATTGCTTTAGCCGCGAAACCCACCTCTTGGGCAGCACCGTCATGCCATATCTGAAATTTGGCGAAGCAGTAATCTCCAAAAAAGACTAACCTAAGATGAGCATAATACCTCCAGCACTATTGCAGCTCCAGTGGCAGCTTGAAGATTCTCGCCTCTTTCTGCATGCGTTATATACACAGCGATGGTCTCACACAGATTACACGGATTTCACAGATTATATATGGTTTATCCGTTATGCGTTATGCATAACGGATAACGCTATCTGAAATGCCGTCCCGATGGTACTCGGGGGAATTGAGCCGTGAGAATTGAAAATTGCGTTGAGAGGGTTGAGAGGGTTTAGAAGGTTTAGTACCATCGGCGCTTAAAGCTAACGGATAACGGATAACGGATAACCCATAACCCATAACCCATAACCCATAACCCATAATCTCTACTTATATAATCTGTGAAATCCATGTAATCTGTGTGAGACCTTCGCTTCGTGTATAACGCATAACGCATAACGCATAAGGGATAACCCTATAACTGTCTTCAATGCCGACCTGCATTTCTCAAAGAAAACAAAGAAAGCAGCTTAGCATGGTTGGGGAAATTGAACAGACTCTTTCCGCCTCAGTTTGGAAGAGAGTTGATTTTTTTATTGACAGAATAGGGGAATAAAAAAATCATGATTAATCAGTGTGCGCCCTTAGCTCAATTGGATAGAGCATCTGACTACGGATCAGAAGGTTGGGGGTTCGACTCCCTTAGGGCGTGCCAGATTTTTTTCTTGCCAGCAAAAGCTGGCTTTTTTATTGGTGTTAATATGAATAAAAAGAATAATAGTGGAAACCGTATCGGTAATCTGGCTTTGTTATACCGGATGATGCTGAAATATTGGCCTTATATAGTGGCCGGCTTGATCTCGATGGTGCTCTTTGCGCTCTTCAGTGGCGTTAGTGTCACCATCTTAGTTCCACTTTTTGACTATGTTTTTAATCCCAATAAAGCCAATATCGAATATGACACGGTGGGGGAGATATTATCAGCCTTGAGTAGCACTGTAGGGGATTTTATGGCAGAGGTGGGCTCAATCTGGCGGATAAAAGGCATTTCAGGTCTGGCTCCGCTTTGGGAAGAGCTCAAAGAGCTGATGCTGGTGAGTGATTCGTTGGCCTTGCTTTACATACTATGCGGTATCTTGATAGGTCTGATCTTGTTGAAGAATCTGGCATATTTTGCCCATCGCAGCTTCTTTGTCTTGCTGCGCGGCAAGACCATCCGCGATATGCGTAATCATATGTTCCGTCGTTATCTCAATCAATCCCTGGAGTTTTTTAGCAAAAATCAGGTAGGTGATGCCATTGTGCGGATGGTAAATGATGTAGAGATCGTGTCGAATCAATACATTTTTGCCTTATTCAATAGCATTCGCGATATCTCTACCGTGATAGTATATATGGTAATAGCAATTTTTCTGAACGCTCAGCTTTTTGCCTATAGCATCCTGGTGGTACCGATCCTCACTTTTACCTTCGGCTTTTTGGGTAAGAAGATCAAAAAGTATTCCCGGCGCATTCAGACCCAGATTTCCATGATGTTCAGCGTGGTGGAAGAAGTGCTCAATAGCATCAAGATTGTGAAAGCCTTCCGGCAAGAAGATGCCGAACTGCAGAACTTTGAAAAGATCAATAGCAAGCACTTAAAACAGTGGCAAAAATCCCAACTTTATGCGGCCTTGAATGTTCCATTTGCGGAGATCAATACCACCATTACTGGAAGTGTGGTAGTGATAATAGGAGGGGGCATGATCTTAAATCCTGCCTACGATTTTTCCTTGGGAGATTTCACCGCTTTCCTCTTTGCCGTGTTTTCCATGCTCCATCCGCTCAAAAATATAACTCAGCTCTATACTGAGGTTAAAAAGGCCGGAGTATCCCTGGATCGGATCTCGTTGGTGCTGAATCAGGAATCCCAGATCAAGGATAATGCCGAATCCTTGGCCAAAGAGAGTTTTGAAGATAAGATTGTATTTGAGCAAGTGGGTTTCTATTATAAGCCGGGAGAATATGTTTTGCAGGATCTGGATCTCACAATTCCCAAAGGAATGAAGATTGCCTTTGTGGGCGCTTCCGGTGGAGGTAAGACAACCGTCACAAACCTGATTAACCGGATGTATGAGGTCAAAGATGGCCGCATTACTATTGATGGCATCGATATCCGCCGGATCAAGCTGGACGATCTGCGTCAGCTTTTTGGCGTGGTTACTCAAGATTCGGTGCTGTTCACAAAAACCGTGCGGGAAAACATCGCCTATGGTTCCCGAAAAGAGCTTTCGGACGCGGAGATCAGGCAGGCCGCCCAGATTGCTCATGCCGATGAGTTTATCCGTCAGTTTCCCGATGGCTACGACCAGCTCTTGGATATTAAAGGTTTGAATCTTTCCGGTGGGCAAAAACAACGACTTTGTATCGCGCGCGCCATAGTGGACAATCCGCCGATTCTGATCTTTGATGAAGCTACCAGTGCCCTTGATACCGAAAGCGAACGCAAGGTGCAGGATGCCATCGATGAAGCCACCCGAAACCGCACCGTGATTCTCATCGCCCATCGCCTGTCGACTATTCTGGCGGCGGATAAGATCGTGGTTCTGGAAGATGGTAAGATTCTGGACCAGGGTAAGCATGAAGAGCTTTTAGAACGTTGTACCCGATATCAAACTCTGTATAATCTGCAATTTAATCGATAGGGAAGGGTTATGAGAATAAGCGGATTTTCCTTTGTGCGAAACGGAGAAAAGCTATATTACCCAATTGTGGAAGCAATCCGCTCTATTTTGCCGATCTGTGATGAATTCGTGGTCGCGGTGGGCAAAGGGGATAGCGATGACCATACCCGGGATCTGATTGCTGCTGTCGATGATCCCAAGATCCGGATTATTGATACGGTCTGGGAAGAAAAGTACTGCAAGCGCGGTATGATAAACTCTTATCAGACTGATATCGCCATGAAGGCTTGCAGCGGAGATTGGCTCTTTTATGTGCAAGCTGATGAAGTGGTACACGAAAAGTATCTACCTCTCATCAAAACTCGTTGCGAAGCATTGCTCAATGATCATCAGGTGGAAGGATTGCTATTTAACTACAAGCATTTTTGGGGAGATTACGACCATTATCACGGGGGACACGGCTGGTATCCTTACGAGATTCGCATTGTACGCAATCTGCCCCATATCCATTCCTATCAAAGTGCGCAGAGTTTCCGCTGGTTTGAGTATTATGACAATCCGCGTCAGGAAAGAGGCACCCGCAAGTTGCGCGTAGCCAAAGTGGATGCCTATATCTACCATTACGGCTGGGTCAGGCCTCCGCATCTTATGCGGAACAAAAATAAAGCCCTGGATTCGGTGCACTGGGGCCAAGCAAAGGCAGAAAAGCACTATGCCGCGGGGCCGGATTACTTCGATTATGGCCCCTTAAACCGCCTGGAAAAATTCAAAGGCACTCATCCCGCCGTGATGCGGGACCGAATCGCGCGCTTTGACTGGGCTGATAAATTGCAATATTCAGGTAAACCAGATCCCGGCAGAATGCCGCATAAGCACGAAAAAATGTCTATCCGCTTGCTGTCTTTGCTCGAGCAAATTACAGGTCCTATTGGTACCTTCAAAAACTACAAATTGATCAAGCGATAATGGCATATCTTTCCGCAGTTTTGATCACCAAAAACGAGGAAAACAACATTCCTGATTGCCTGGCAAGCCTGAGCCTGGCAGATGAGATCGTAGTCTTGGATACAGGCTCTCAAGACAATACGGTGATGCTTTGCCAAAGCTTGGGGGCCAAGGTCTACCTGCAGGATAAATGGGAAGGTTTTGGCAAAGCAAAACAACGCGCGGTTGAATATGCCACCCACGATTGGATTCTCTCCATCGATGCTGATGAGCGCTTGAGCCCCGAGTTGCAGGAAGAGCTCAAATCCCTTAAGGATAGGGATTTTGAGGGCAAAGCCTGGCATCTCAGGCGGCGTAGCTACTATCTGGGCAAGCCGATCCGCTTTTGCGGCTGGCAAAGTGATGCTCCCCTGCGTATTTTCCATCGGCAGCAGGGAGGCTTCAATGACAAAGCCGTGCACGAAGGCATTAAGGTCACTCAAGATCAATCCACCTGCAAACATTGGCTTTACCATCTTACTTATCCCACCTTGAAAAGCCATTATGATAAGATCCGCTTTTATGCCGATCTGGCAGGGAAAAATGAGGCATCTGTCCCGATCGCAGGACTGCTCGCGCTCTACAAATTTCTCAAAATGTATATCTTCAAGCTCGGTTTTCTCGACGGGTGGCATGGCTTTCTGCTCTGCAAAAATTCAGCTTGGGGTATCTGGGTCAAGTATCGCCGATGAAAGAGATCAGAGTATTACATCTGGATACCGAACTCGGTTGGCGGGGCGGTCAGCAGCAGGCGATTTACTTGCATAAAGGTCTGTGCGATTTGGGCGTGTATAGTGACTTTGCTTGTCGTAAAGCTTCTGCGCTGAAAAGCAGATTACAAAAAACAGAACTACCTTTTAAATGTTTCAGATATTGGGGTGAGGCAGATATTTTAGCCGGCAGGAGTCTTGCCGCCTATGCCCGCCATCAAGGCATCAATATTCTCCATCTGCATAGCGCTCACGCCCTCAGCTGGGGACTGAACGCAAAGCTCTTTTTCCCAGAGCTAAAGCTTGTCGCTACCCGCAGAGTGGATTTCCCTATCCAAAAAAACCAAGTCTCACGGGCTAAATACTTCAGCCCCAAGCTGGATGCCTTGGTGGCGATCTCGGAAAATATTCGCCAAGTGCTGCTTGCAGATGGCATTCCGGAAGATAAGATAAATTTGATCCACAGCGGCGTGGATATTCACAGGTTTGAGCAGGACGAGCCGGCACCGGATTTCAGAGAGAAATATGGCATTCCCGCTGATGCTATCCTGGTAGGCACCGTGGCTGCTTTTGTGACTCATAAGGACTATCCCAATCTAATTACTGCTGCTGCCATGGCCAAAGCTGCCAATCCCAAGCTCTGTTTCATAGCTTTGGGGGATGGTGGCAAATTCCTCAAAATGCAGCGACTGGCAAGGGACCTCGGCATCGCAGACAGCTTCTTATTTCTGGGCTATCAAGAACGGATCGGAAGCTTTCTGAAAGCCTTTGATATCTTTGTTTTGGCATCTTACAAGGAAGGTTTGGGCACCTCTGTATTGGATGCTATGACAGTGGGTTTGCCTGTAATTGGCACCAAAGCGGGAGGTATTGCGGAAATGATCGAAGATAAACTATCAGGGCTGCTGGTGGAAAAACGTAATCCAGAGGCTCTGGCGCAAGCCATCTTAGCCTTGGCAGACAGCCCAGATACTCGCAAGCAGATGGGAGCTAACGCTTTAAGGCGGGTGCAAAACTTTAGTAAAGAACAAATGATTACCGCCAATCTGGAGCTTTATAAAACTCTACTATGAAAAGGATACTCATTATTCAAACCGCCTTCATCGGCGATGTGATCCTGACCACTCCGTTGATTAGAGCGACCAAGCAGCTCTATCCCGCAGCCGAGATAGATGCCTTAGTAGTGCCCGCAGCGGCAAAGCTTTTACAAAATAATCCCCATTTGCGCGCAGTACTTACGTATTCCAAGCGCGATAAGGCCCTGTTAAATATGGGCAAGATGATCAAACGCATCAAGGCGGAAGCCTATGATATGGCGATCTCTCCGCACAGCTCGGGCCGGACTCATCTATTGATGTATTTGGCTCGCATCCCCATCAGGGTGGGCTTTGATCGCGGGACTATGCCCTTTCTTTTAACCGCCAAGACCGCTCATCCACGTGGTATCCACAAATCCAGGAAGAATCTGGCACTTTTGAAACTCCTGGATCCTCAGGACTTCGATTCCCAGACTGAGCTTTTCCCAGGGGATGAGGATCATGCCCGAGCCGAGTCCCTGCTCAAAGAATTGCGGCCCCAGAAACTGATTGCCATGGCTCCTGGCGCGGTATGGGCCACCAAATGTTGGCCGGTGGAATACTACGCAGAGCTGGCTACATGGCTGAATTCAACCGGCTATGGTATTGTGCTGATCGGCTCTGCAGAAGATCGCCCCAAATGCGAGATCATCCAGGCAAGCTGTCCCGACGCCTTGATCCTGGCAGGCAAGACCGACCTCCTGCAGAGCGCCGCTGTGATTTCCCGCTGTGAGCTCATGATCTGCAATGATAGCGGAGCTTTACACATTGCCAACGCCATGCGAACCAGGGTTATGGCTTTTTTTGGACCAACCACTCAGCGCTTTGGCTATTTCCCCTTTGGCCCCGATGATCACGTTTTTGAAACTCCCATGGACTGCCGCCCCTGCAGTAGTCACGGTCCTATGAAATGCCCGCTGAAACACCATAATTGCATGCGCCTGCTCAAGCCGGAGCTTGTATTCAGCTATATCAAGGAGAATTTGTAGTGAAAGACCTTCATTTGCTTGCCGAAGATGAAGGCTTCCTCGCCCAGACCCGCAAGCCCTGGGTTGCCATCACTTGCGCGAGGTTGATCCCAGAACTCCTTAAACTGGGCGGCAAAGTGCATCAGCATGAATTTCACGTGGCAAAACCGGATTTTGAACTCTTTCTGGCACAGGGACTCAAAGACTGATGGTACTGTCCTATTACCTGCTGAAACCTTTTTACTCTGCCTGCTGGCGCGTGCTTAATCTTTTTGTAAAACGCAGCGAGACCGTCTTTTACTGCCATACTCCGATTGATATGCAAAATTGGCTTCCGGTGCAGGAGCATCTGCAACCGCTTCGTATAGTTACAGACAAGCCCGCTACTTACAGAGATCTCAAAGCTGAAGGGTTCAATCCCGGGCGCTTGCCTTGCTTTCCCAAAGCTGTGCTCATGTGCCGGGTGGCGGCTCACAAATTCCCTTCCGCCAAGGTAATTAAAATCGGTATGCGCCACGGTCCTTACCATTTCAAACGCTTTACATCGGCTAAGCACTATGCTCCCTTTTCACTGTATTTGTTTACCAGTGAAGCAGACCTAAAGCAAGCTCGAAAAGCCGGCGTAAGATGCGGCGAGATAGGCGGATATCCCAAACTTGACCCCTGGCTGAAAGGGCGGATTTCCCTTCCCCCAAACCCTGCCTCAAACAAAGCTAAAATCCTCTTTACCAGCACCTATGACGGTAGCGGCATGAGCGCCATCGAGCACTGGCTGCCCCTATTACCACGCCTGGCCGAGTCATATGAAATCTATGTGAGCCTGCATCCCTGGATGAGTGCCGGCTATGTGGAGCAGATCAAGGCCATGCCCGCTGTGCATTATGTGGCAGATCGCCCCTTGCCCTATATCGCTTTGGCAGACCTGGTGATAGTGGATTCATCGTCAATAATCGCAGAATGCTGTGCTCTGGATAAACCGCTGATCAGCTGGAAACTGCCGGAAGCTCCTCGCAGCGTGGCTCAGATTACTGAGATCTTAGAGCAAGCCAGTATCCGCATTTCTCACCCTTCAGAACTAAGCGCAGCCATCGAGCGCTGTTTACAAAATCCTCATGAACATCAGCAAGCTCGCCAAAATGCTGCCGCCATCTTTTTTGACAAACTCGATGGCGAAGCTTCAAAACGAACGGCTAAACATATCATCAAATTACTCCCGGAGATAGGATTATGACACTTTGTGACGCACATTGTCATCTGGCAAATCTGGCCGCAAAGCGCGCTTTGCAACCGCTTTTAGACCAAGCTTATGCACAGGGAATCACCCACTTTCTTTCTAATGCGCTAAGCAAATCTGAGCTTGAATATTATCCTCAATTGCTCCAGGTCTGTAAGGTTAAATTGCTTTACAGCGCTGGAATCCATCCCAATTTTGAGCCTTGCGATCTGGAATATTCCGATATCGAAGAGCTCTGCCAAGCTGGCAAAATCTGGGCTATCGGAGAGATCGGTCTGGATAAAGGCAATCCTGAACTCGCCGTGATGAAGAATTCTTTCATCCGTCAATTGGATCTGGCCTTGGAATACAAACTCCCCGTGGTCCTGCACCTCGTGGGCCATCAACAGGAAGCCTTTGATATCCTGCACAATTATCCCTTGCGTTTTCTTATCCATGGTTATGCGGGCTCAATTGAGGCTTTTCGCACCTTGATGCGTCTGGACAGCTTTTTTACCATCAGCGAGCGCATCTTGCGAGATGACAAACGGGATCTGCTCAAAGCAATGCTGAAAAGCCATCGTTTCCTCTTTGAGACGGATATCACCCAGTATTATGTGAAAGAAGGCGAGGTCAATCCACTGCTACGGCTTAAGGCTTTGGTAGAGGAGGTCGCCGCTCGCTACCAAGTGGACCCTGAGCTGCTAATCCGCATCCAGGCTTCAAACTATCAACTGCTTACCGGAGTGAGGATGTGATGGACCTTTCCCGCACCGAAATCCTGGTCGGCAGCGATGCCCTCGGCCGACTGAAGGAAGGTAAAGTCTGCCTTGCCGGACTCGGTGGAGTGGGTTCCTATGCAGCAGAAGCCCTGGCCCGAGCAGGGGTGGGAAAGCTGATCCTGATCGATTTTGACACCGTGGGCCCCAGCAATATCAATCGTCAACTATTAGCTACTCAGGACACGATCGGCAAAGCCAAAACCGAGCTGATGCAGAAGCGCATTCTGGCTATCAATCCCGAGGCACAAGTGATCTGTCATCAGGTATTTTTAGATCAGGAGAACCGAGCAGAACTAACTGCCAATGCAGACTTTGTGATCGACGCTATCGACAGCCTTGGTCCCAAGATCGGTCTTTTGGAAGACCTGGCGAGAAGCGAGAGAAAGTTTATCTCCGTAATGGGAGCGGGTAACCGCCTGAATCCAAGTATGATCCATTTGGACAAGATCAGCAAAAGCCACAATTGCCCCTTAGCCCGCAGAGTGCGTAAGCAGCTGCGCCGCAGAGGAATAAAGCTGGATTTTCCCTGTGTTTATTCTGCCGAGAAAACCCTCCTCCCCGATCCGGAAATCACCAGCGCTGAGGAACTAACTATCCAACGCGGACGCAAACGCCAAGTGATCGGCTCCATCAGCTATATGCCGGCAATTATGGGCATGATGGCAGCCAGCTGGGTGATCCGCAACATTGTTTCTGCAGAGCACAAAAATGAATAGGACGCAATCAACTGGGTAAAAAGGTCTGAATCTTGCAACCCTATCATACAAAAAAGATGTAACCACAAGGGGAATCTTATGACTCAGCCGCGCTGAAGATTAAGATGAAAGTCTTAGCTAATAGCTTGTCGTCAATATTATATGTAATCCCGTCAGAGTGACAGCTGAAGATTAAGATGATAGGCGGCGGTTTTAACCGCCGTATATCTTTGGCATGTAGAGAGACAAGATGAATTCCGGTCCGCTTTAGCCACCGGCGGGATGTGGA
>JARRCD010000027.1 GCA_029982875.1 Candidatus Cloacimonadota bacterium
ATAACGCATAACGCATAACGGATAACGGATAACGGATAACCCATATAAAATCTGTGAAATCCGTGTAATCTGTGTGAGACCCTCGCTGCATGTATAACGCATAACGCATAACGGATAACCTCTCCTTATAAAAAAATCTGTGAAATCCGTGTAATCTGTGTGAGACCCTCGCTGCATGTATAACGCAAAAGGAAAGCAGCTTAAGATGGTTAAGCGTTTTGACCAGTCTCCAGCTGGTTTCGGCTGAGGTTATAGATAAAAAACTTGACGAATTAGCGCTGTTTTTTTCATTATGAAATATCGTTTTAGATATTTAAAGAAGTTTAGCGGGCAAGCCTTGGGGTCTGTATATGTTGATAAATAGATTACAAAAAAGATATAAAGGAGTAATAGAGTGGAAAAATTGATGCTTTTGGGTGATGAAGCCCTCGCACAGGGAGCTCTGGATGCTGGTATTTCCGGCTTTTACGGATATCCCGGTACTCCCTCTACTGAGATCATTGAATACGTTCAAGGATCAAAACAGGCTATTGAAAACAAGATCCACAGAACCTGGTCTTCCAATGAAAAGACCGCGATGGAAACTGCCTTGGGCATGAGTTATAACGGACTTCGGACTATGGTCACCATGAAACATGTGGGACTCAATGTGGCAGCAGATCCTTTTATGAATTCTGCCATAACTGGCTCTAACGGCGGCATGCTGGTTGCCGTTGCCGACGATCCTTCCATGCATTCGTCGCAAAATGAGCAGGATTCGAGAAATTACGGAAATTTTGCCCTGATCCCCGTGCTTGAGCCTTCCAATCAGCAGGAATGTTACGACATGGCGTTTTACGGTTTTGAACTCTCGGAGAAATATCACATTCCGGTGATGATCCGTCTTACCACGCGTCTCTCCCACTCCCGTAGCGGTGTAAAGCGGCGTGCGGTCTTGCCTCAAAACAAATTGAAACAACCGGATGATTTCTTACGATTTATGTTGCTTCCGGCCATCGCGCGCAAGCGGTATAAAAAGCTGCTCGAGGCTCAGCCTGATTTTTTGCTGGAAGCTGTAAACAGTCCCTTTAATAGTTACACTTTAGAAGCCGAAGACTATAGTCGGGGCATCATCACGACTGGCTTGGCATATAACTATCTGCTTGAAGCTTTTGATGGAGGGCCCATTCCCTATCCGGTGCTTAAGCTTTGCCAATACCCGCTGCCGGTAGATCCGATCCATGAGCTCTACGATAAATGTGAGAGCCTGTTAATATTTGAAGAAGGAATGCCTGTGGTGGAAGGAATCATCAGAGGTGGCTATTTCAAGGGCTCCAAACCGATACATGGACGCCTGGATGGCACTTTGGACCGGGATGGAGAGCTGAATCCCAATAAAGTAGCCGTTGCTCTGGGTCTGAAGGTCAAACCCGGCAAAGATGTTCCCGAGATTGTAGTTGCCCGCCCGCCTGCCCTCTGTGTGGGATGCCCCCATGCTGATAGCTTCATTGCTTTAAATAAAGCGGTGGAAGAATATGGCAGGGGTCACGTCTTTTCCGATATTGGCTGCTATACCCTGGGTTTTATGCCTCCATATAATACGATCAATTCCTGCGTGGATATGGGCGCATCCATCACCATGGCCAAGGGTGCCGCAGATAGCGGACTCTTCCCCGCCATTGCCGTGATCGGAGACAGCACCTTTTCCCATAGTGGCATGACCGGTCTTTTGGATTGCATATATGACAAAGCCAATGTGGTAATCGTGATCCTGGATAACAGCACTACCGGCATGACCGGCGGTCAAGATTACACGGCTTTGGGCAAACTGGAAGAAATCTGCCTGGGCTTGGGCGTTGAGAAAGAACACATCCGCACCTTCTACCCCTTTGTGAAAAACCACGAAGAGATGACCCGTATCTACAAAGAAGAAATCGCTTATGAAGGAGTTTCAGTGGTGATACCGCGCCGGGAATGTGTTCAGACCATGAAAAGAAGAAATAAAAAGGAGGCAGGAAAATGAAGAAGGATATCATCCTGGCAGGAGTGGGCGGACAAGGCATCCTCACCATCGCTACCATCCTGGCACATGCTGCCTTAAATAGGGGCTGGCAACTCAAGCAAGCGGAAGTGCACGGAATGAGCCAACGTGGCGGTGACGTACAGAGTCATCTGCGCTTATCAGACCAAAAGATCTACAGCGACCTGATTGCGTTAGGACAGGCCGATATGATTCTCTCGGTTGAGCCCATGGAGGCTTTACGTTATCTGCCTTATCTACATGAAGATGGCTGGGTCATCACCAATTCCAAGCCCTTCAAAAACATCCCGAATTATCCTGATGAACAAGCGCTCTACAAAGAGATAAAGGCCATCAAAAACCACGTTCTTTTTGATGCTGATGCCATCGCTAAAGAGATCAAAGCAAATCGTGCCATGAATATCGTAGTTTTGGGAGCCGCCATCAAACATCTGGGCTTTGCAGAAGCTGAGATTGCCAAGAGCATAAAGGTAATCTTTGCGCGCAAAGGCGAGACGATCATAGAAAACAATCTTCGTGCCCTGGAAGCCGGACTCAAGATTGGATAATAGATAATCGGTTTCAAATAGCCGCAGGTTCATAGATCTGCGGTTATTTTTATATAAAGAATTTGACAAAAAAGCCCGCTATCTGAGCATGGGACAAAAGGGATTCTTCCCTATAGGAGATTGAGATTGAATATTATAAATCAGAAGACCGGCTGGATTGAATTAATCTGTGGCAGTATGTTCAGCGGCAAGACCGAAGAATTGATTCGCCGCATCCGTAGAGCAGAATATGCAAAACAGAAAGTATTGGTTTTCAAACCTGCTATGGATGACCGCTATGACGAAAACAACATCGTCTCTCATTCCAATATGCAGGCACCCTCTATTCCGATCAATGAAGCCTCTGAGATCTACGCACATCTTCAGGAGGATACTCAGATCATCGCCATTGATGAAGCACAGTTTTTTGATGAATCCATAGTGGGAATCTGCAATGACCTGGCAGATCAAGGATACCGCGTCATAGTGGCTGGCCTCGATCAGGATTACAAAGGTTCTCCCTTTGGCAGTATACCTCAGCTCATGGCTATTGCAGAATATGTTACCAAGAATCTGGCTATCTGTATGATCTGCGGTAATCCGGCGAATCGCACTCAGCGCACCATCCACAAAGACGGACAAATCCTGGTAGGCTCCACCGAAGCTTACGAAGCGCGTTGCCGCAATTGTCATGAGGTTTTGGATTGATGCAGAGCTCACTCTCCGCTGTACTGGTACTCTTTATAGTCAGGCTTATTGCTATATATAATTTCATCATCATAGCTCGAGTAATAGCCAGCTGGATTATCCACGATCCCTACAATCAAATCTACCGCTTTCTAATCGGGATCACCGAACCTGTATTGGGCCCTATCCGGAGTATCATGCCAAATATGGGACTTGATTTCTCACCAATCGTGGCTTATCTTCTCTTAAGCATCCTGCAGAGGATATTAACCAGCTTATTGTAATAGGAGTATCGCATGCCTTTGTTTCCCTTGGATATAAGACATCAAGAGTTTTCCGGACAGATGTTCGGCTATAGCAAGAAGGAAGTTCGCGTTTTTTTGGATCAAGTAGCAGATGAGCTGGAAGAATTACTCAAAAAACAAGAACGCGAACTATCCCGACGTGAGCAACAACAATATGAAGTGAAGCAGGAAGCAGTCGCAGCCTCCTCTGCTGTAGAGGATCTCAAACGCCGCGAAGAGCTTATTAGCCGCACTCTGGTCTTTGCCGAAAAGACCAAAGCAGATATTATCGCTAATGCCCGCAAGGAAGCGGAAAACATCATCCACGAATCCGAACTCAAAGCCAGACGTGCTATAAACGACGCCAAACAGCAGCTTAGCCTTCTGGAGCACCAATACATGGCGATCAAAGAGCAGAAACGCCAATTTCTGATGCAGTTCCGCGTTGAACTGCAGACTTTTCAGGATCGCATCAGCAAGGATCCTCTCTTGAGCAAGGATAACGAACAGCTGATTGAGGGAGAGTTTAAGCAGATCAAAGAAGATATCGTCCCCCATAATAAACAGGGGGATAAACAGTGAGCTCTCAAGATACTGCCCTCTGGCTGCAAGAGCAGCTACCTCAAAGCCCCACTACCGCTATTATCCTGGGCACCGGCCTCAGCAATATGGCAGAATCTTTCAAAGTAATCAAAATTTTACCCTATCACAAGATCCCGGGGTTTGTCAAGACTACCGCACCCTCCCATAAGGGTAATCTCATCCTGGCAGAGATACGCGGCAAATCCGTGCTCTTCATGCAGGGGCGCTTCCATTACTATGAAGGACATCCGATGCCCAAAGTGATCTTCCCCATCCAGGTTTTGGCAGCTCTGGGAATACAGACTCTTATCCTGACCAATGCCTCTGGTAGCCTGAGACCAGAACTCGCCCCCGGCAGCATCGTCCAGATTACCGATCACATCAATTTTATGGGCATAAATCCTTTGGTGGGGGTAAATAACGATGCTTTGGGCGAACGCTTCCCTTCCTTGAATGAACCATACGATCCCCAGTACGGCAAGATCTGTGACGATATCGCCCACAAGCTTGGCATCCCAACCCAGAAAGGTATTTATATCGCGGTAAGCGGACCAAGTTTGGAGACCAAAGCAGAATGCGCTGCTTTCGCCACTTGGGGAGCAGATTTGGTAGGGATGTCCACTGTCCCCGAAGTGATTGTGGCCCGTCATGCTGGAATCAGAGTCCTGGCCTATTCGATTGTAACAAATTATAGCAATCTCTTCCACTCAGATGCTCATTCTCAGGAAGAGATCAGACATCATGCCAGTATCGCTTCAGAGCAGTTGAAACTCTTGCTCAGCGAGTTTATTAAAGACCTTTAGTAGTTTTTCATTGACATAAGAGGCTACTTTTTATTATATGGAAAGTCAAAGTAAATGAGAGATAGTTGAGGAGATCATAATGGCTAAAAAGAAACTTTCTGCCGAGAAGCTAAAATTCTTTGAGGAGCTGATCCGTTCAGAGCTCAAAGAAAGCATGACTTATATAGAAAGTATCAATAAAGAGCAAAGCGTAGGGGCTCGCGAAAGTAGCGGAGATTTATCTTCTTATGCCTATCATCAAGCAGATCAGGGGTCTGATACAAACTATATGGAACACACCGTAATGATGTTGGAAAGTGAGAGAGAAAAGATCCGCAAACTCAGTGACGCTATGCGACGCCTGCAAGAGGGAAATTTTGGCATCTGCGAAATGTGCGGAGACTTCATCCCTGATACGCGGCTGCAAATCATCCCTTATGCCACATTGTGTATAGAATGCGAAGAAAAGATGGAGGATAAAAAGCGCAAGCAAAAGCGCTGAAGCTTTATGACCAAGCCACGAATAGCTCCAGCTTTTTTGATCATGATGATCGTGCTTTTGGCTGATCAGATTACCAAGCTACTGGTTCGGCTAAACCTGGAATTGTATCACAGTATTCCGGTGTTATCCGGACTGTTTGGCGATACATTTTTGCTTACGCATGTAAATAACACTGGTGCAGCTTTTAGCATTGGCTTTCCCAGCGATGCTTTGAATCGTGTGTTTTTTATCAGCATCACGGTATTAGCTTTGATCTTTATCGTTTACCTGCTGTTTCAAAGCAAACACCGCATTCAAGTATTTGCCTTTGGCTTGGTGCTGGGAGGAGCGATTGGCAATCTCATTGATCGCATTATTCACGGAGGCGTGACAGACTTTATCAATGTAGATTTTCCGGATTTTATCATGCCGCGCTTTCCTGTGTTCAATCTTGCCGATAGTGCCATCTTTATAGCAGTTTGTCTATTAATTATAGATATGATATTTATCAAAGATGCTCCCTTAGCAGAAGGTGAAAGCTCAGCTAAAGAGCAGCAGCTGAAAGAGATAATTACCAAGGAGATATAAATGAAAGGTATCCTTATTAGTATTGTGGCCCTAAGCTTATCTGTGGGACTCATGGCTCAGCTTAGCTGTTACGATATTCAGTACACTGCTAACTCAAACGGCAATTCCCCATATATCGGGCAAAGCGTCACTGTTCAGGGAGTGGTTACTGCGCTAATCCCGAACGATAGTTTTTACATCGGTGATGCCGAAGGCGGACCCTGGAGCGGGCTTTATGTATATCACAGAAACACCAGTAATGTGGTAGAATTGGGAGATATGGTGGTTTTAACCGGAACCATTGATGAATATTGGAACATAACTGAGCTAACAGCCATTAGTTCCTATGAGATCATTTCTTCTGGCAATCCTCTACCCATCACAACTATCTCTACAGCTGATATGTATTATGATAGCGCAAGCTCTGAGCAATGGGAAGGTGTCTTTGTCCGCTTCAACGAAGTTCAGATCAAAACCACGCCTGATCAATGGGGTCAATTTAAGATTGCGGATTCCAGCGGGATTCAGGCTATGGTAGACAATGAACTTTTCACTATCCCCGCCCCCGACATCCAGATCGGAGATTGGTGGCATCAGATTCAAGGTTTGGTAGATTATCATAGTGCTGCCGGCTACAAATGCAATCCCAGAAACGCTGAAGATATGATAAAAACCGATAATCTGGAAAACTCTTCCATCCGGATTGCCAGTGATGCTGCGGCAATGATAGACGAGATCAGTACTCTGGAAGTCTATACCAGCAAACTCAAGCCTGAATGGGGAGTCCGTGAGTACTACATGAAAATCAGCATTGACCCCTCTGTGGTCTTGTATCAAGGCGTAGAGATTAATGAAACCCTCAGTGGTTTTGAGCCAACCGTAGATTATTCTCATGCCAATGGCGTCCTCACCCTGCATTATGCCGGACAGGAATCCTTGATATCCGATGCCGATGAAGCGGTCTTGATCAAGCTCTTATTTGAACCTAAAAGCTATGGTGATATCATCATCAATTTGGAGGAATTCCGTTATGATGATACCAATATCAGCTCACTCACCGATGGTAAACTGATGGTAAAAATCACTGAGAATATCGCTCACTTAAACATTGGTACAGATAACAGCGGCAAAAACTCCTTTGACCCCTCTATGAATGAAGTGCTGAACATAGAATATGGCACCAAGACTGGCTTTTTGGCCAGAGCTATTATCCGCATATACGATGTGCAGGGCAGATTGGTTGCCACTCCCATCCATCAGAATTTCACTTCTTCCACCGGCATCGAATTTACCACCTGGAATGGTCGTGACAGTAACATGAAACTCGTGCCCCCCGGCGTATACTATTGTCATGTTGAGGTAAGCAACCGGGAAACCGGTAAAAGATACGACACCGTACAACCTATCGTGATTAAGTCACGTCTGAAATGAGGGAGTAAAAGATGAAGAAAATAATACTACTTAGCCTGATCCTGATTCCCTGCACAATGCTGCTCGCTGTATTTGACGATTACCAACCCTCAGCCCGTGCTCGTGGAATGGGAGGCGCATTTACCAGTGTCGCCAACGATGTGAATACCATCTTCTTCAATCCTGCCGGTCTGGCTGATTCTGAATATGAGGCTAAGTTCGGTTTTGCTCAACTAAATGGAGAAAAATTTACCGAGTATAAAACCGCCGCTTTGGCCGCTAAGCTACCCAGGAGATTTGGTACTTTGGGTCTGGGTATCCGCATGCTGGATGTGGATTATGAAGACTACACTCTTTATGGAGAGCAGGTCTGGACGCTTTCCCACGCTTTTGCCCTGCAGAAGGATATACATTCTACGATCAATTTTGGTTACAACGTGAATTACCACAATCTCAGCTTTGATGACGATGATGAGAGTGATGACGCTTTTAGTTTCGACTTAGGAGCTACAGCTCTGTTGCATATGCGTACCAAGCTCGGATTTGCCGTAACCAATCTGGGCAAAGCCAAGATGGGCTTTGAGAATCAAATTGACTTACCCAGCAAGCTTGCTCTGGGAATCTCATATATACCTTATGACGGAGTAACTACGAGCATTGAAGTAAAAAAGGATTTTGCCGAAGAAACCGAATTTATGGGCGGGGTGGAAGCTCAGCTGTTTCCCCCTTTATATCTCCGTTTTGGTGTTCATCAAAATCCCGCTTTATACTCTGCTGGAGCCACTTTCGTGCTGGAAGGAATTAGCCTGGACTATGCCTTCACATATCACACAGTGTTAAATCCCACCCACTATTTAAACCTGGGTTACAAATTTTAAGGAGTTCCAATGGCTGTTTCTGGTTTTAAACGTTTCATTCCCACATTCGTACCTTTTGCATTTGAGCTCATGCGACACTTCATAAGAGACTTTAATCACAATGGAAACATCCGCAAAAACGACAAATCCGGTGAGAAATTAGCAACGCTGGAACACATGCTGGTACGCTTGGAGAGAAATATCCAACACAATCGTGAGAGCAGTGAAAAGATAGCTGTTCGTGTCTATTGTTGGTTATTTATAAATTCAATCATGCTGGTCGCAATCCTCATCAAGCTATTCTTCTTTTAGATATTGAAGTCTAAACCATTGAAGGGCCGAAATGAGGTTGGTTTCTGCCCCCCTTTTGTTTGCTGTCCGGATCGGCTTAAGCTTGACAACTTTTCTATGAGCAGAGCATTAGCACTATGCAAGAAGTAAAAAACGTAATTGATCTATACCGGAATGCCAATTACTGTCAGGTCTGTGGTAACAAACTTGAATTAAAAAACGACCGTGAAGGCAAACTCCGGGCGATCTGCCCCCAGTGTGGCTTTATTCTTTATAAAAACCCCATCCCGGCGGTAGCTATCTTGGTGCAAAATGATGCTTCCGAGCTTCTTTTGGTCAAGCGGCTCTGCGAACCTTGTGCCGGTATGTGGGCGCTACCCAGTGGATATATTGAGATTAATATGACCCCCGAGGAAAACGCCATCGCAGAGATGAAAGAAGAAACCGGGCTCGATGGAGAGATCTTGCACTACATTGATTGGTATTACGGATATAGCCCGATCTATCTTAGAACCCTGAGTATTGGGTTTTGTATGAAGGTAACAGGCGGCATCTTTCAGGCGGGGGATGATGCTGCAGAAGCCCGATTCTTCCCGCTTCATGATCTGCCTCCAATCGCTTTTGCCGCCCACCGTCATTTTATCAAACTCGA
Source organism: Candidatus Cloacimonadota bacterium (assembly GCA_029982875.1). Taxonomy (GTDB): domain Bacteria; phylum Cloacimonadota; class Cloacimonadia; order Cloacimonadales; family Cloacimonadaceae; genus UBA5456. The sequence goes on from JARRCD010000027.1 coordinate 9,141, forward strand.
AACCGGTATCCAAACCAATTAAGCAATAAATAGGAGGAACTGATGACTCTCAGATTCTTGGCTCATGCCAGCTTCCAAATCATTACTGATAGCGGCATCAAAATCGTTATTGATCCTTGGCTTGATCAAAATCCCCTCGCCCCTATCAAATCCAAAGATATCTCTGCAGATTACATTATCCTGAGTCATGCCCATGCAGATCATTGCGCTGATGCAGTAAAGATAGCAGACCAGAAAAGCACCTTCATCGCCGTAGCTGAACTTGCATCATATTTCCAAGAAGCCGGACACCATACTCATGCCATGCAAATTGGCGGTGCTTTTGACTTCGAATTTGGCAGGGTGAAACTCGTCTCTGCTCAACACGGCAGTATGACTGCTGATGGCAAGTATGGTGGTTTAGCAGCCGGCATCGTGCTTACCATCGATAACATAACCATATATCACATGGGAGACACGGGCATTTTTGGCGATTTGAAACTGATTGGGGATATGCACAAAATAGATTATCTCTTGATCCCAATCGGAGGTAATTACACCATGGACCCCGAAGATGCAGCCTTAGCTGCCTCCTGGATCAAACCCAGATTTGCCATCCCTATGCATTACAATTCTTTCCCCTTGATAAAACAAGATCCCGCACGCTTTGCTGATTTATGCTCGACGCACGGGATCAAGGTTAAGATTATGCAGCCAGGGGAGTTAATTACTCTTTAAGCGCCGCCAAAGCTGCAGCATAATCCGGTTCGTGGACGATATCGTCTACCAATTCGGTATACAGGATCGTGCCGGCTTCGTCGATTATCACTACAGCGCGAGCTAAAAGACCGGCCATCGGGCCATCCACGATCTCGAGTCCGTAGCTCTTGCCAAAATCGCGATTCCGCAGTTCGGATAGGGTGTAGACTTTGTCGATCCCCTCTGCTCCACAAAAGCGTCCCAAGGCAAAGGGCAGATCTCTGGAGATGCCGAGTACGACGGTATTTTGCATCGAGGCAGCTTCAATATTAAACCTGCGCACACTTGCTGCACACACTCCGGTATCTATAGATGGATATATATTCAAAAGCACTTTTTTGCCTTTGTACTCCGACAATTTATGATCACTGAGATCGTTTGCCGTTAATACAAAATCCTTGGCTATGGTGCCTGGTTCTGGCAGCTTTCCGCTGGTCTGGATTGGATTCCCTTCTAGTTTTATCTGTGCCATTTTGTTCTCCTTTTCTTTTTATTGAGTTTAATAGTAGTATAATGCAAATTGGCACTAAAACAAACACTTGGGATTTTTCGCAGGCGCCACGCTGTGCTCTTGCAGTGGCATTGGTCTAATTTATGCAATCCTTATTGTCTGGATTAGATCCTTACAGCTTTAGCATTTTCAGGGTCTTAGTTACTTTACCGTTTGCTCGGATTTGCAGCAGATACACTCCCGCCGGCAGAATGCTCGCGTCATCAGCGCAGCCTTCCCATGCCAATACTTGCTCACCTTTGGCTTGATTTCCCGCAAAAAGCTTCCTCACTAATTGACCTCTAATGTTATAGATTTTAATCTCAATCTCGCTTTTAATGTCGAGCTCATAACTGATCACCGTCGATTTCTGGAAGGGATTGGGATAGTTCCGTATTGATTTGACCTCAACAGATTCAAATAGAATATCATCATTACTTACTATGTTATCAATATGGGCACTGACAACGCCTGCGGGTCCAGGATTCAAAAAAGAACCTGATTGATAGAAACACAAATTGTTCCCTTCCAAATAACCCATTAACTGGAAACTTGAATCAAGAATGAAGGAATGGAAATAGTCATTGAGCATCAGATGTCCTTGTCCGTCATAACTGCATCCCCAACCTCCATAAGTAGGAAGAGAGATAGTATGGGAAAGAATAGGATAATCCGGATTGGTGGTATCGATAACCTCGCCACCATCATTTGCAATAATAATGGCGTTATCAAGAATAAACGGATTCGTCCCGTTACAGGTCATTTCAATCAGATAAGTGAGAGAGTAGTTTTGCTCAATCCGGTAAAAATATAAATAAGTATAATCACTTTCGGTATATCTGTTCACAAACACATGATTCGCATCATAGAAATATTGATCTGCGCAGATATGAGGCAGAACTGAATCAGATTGAAGCACTATTCCGGATTCTGTTAGTGAGTAAATGTATATCCTCCATTCTCCGTCTATGTAGCCACTCAGAGTCAATAGATCTCCACTTACAGCGGCTCGAGAAACCCCATAAGGCTTAGGCATGCTCCATGTATTTGAGATCCCGTCCCCGTCAAACTCCACAATATCTACAATTTCAGATATGAAAACAATCCTATTGGCTCCATGAACCATATCAGTTTTTGCCAGATATCCATCATTAAAGAAATCCAGAAACTGCTCTGTTTGCAGATCGAATACTCTGTACCCCATGTTTTCATCCCAGGTATACTCTTCGAGTATCAGGTAACGCCCGAACAAAACTTCAGCCATAAAGAAGGCTGAGGTCTCATTGAGGGTTGCTTGGATGTTTAATTGGCTATCCAGAATCATTGAATCATAGATTCCTGCTACAAAGTAACCGTCTGAAATCGGTAACAACTCATATACTAAATCAATGAAGTTTGCTGAGTCAAGAAGCTGCCATTTGCTTGGATTCAAAATAAGATACTTATCTATCTGCCAGATATTCTCGCTATTCATTCCGGATACACAAATTACATCCTGAGAGTCCATTGCAATGTCGAACTTGTTTCTTAGCTGAGTAGAGTGCATTAGTGATAAAGTGGGTGCGTTGATGTTCGAGAAGTCCATTTGGGCAAACATGTATTCTTCTGCGCTGTTGCTGCAAATAGCATACACTCTATCCTCAATTTGCTTGGAATAGTGAATTGAAAGCTGATCAAGACCAGGAATATCTATACTGTCAGGAGAAGCAGTAGGAGTATCAGAAGTATATAATGCTCCACTGAATGCGATATATATATAATGTCCATCCTGATAGTAGAATCCCGCGTAACGGTCTGTGCTATCAATATAATTTCTTGAAATCAAATGTGGAAGGGAAGGATCATTCACATTTACAATGCTTCGACGAAACCGTTCTTCTCCACCTAAGAACTTAACACCATATTCAAGGATTAACCAGCCATTTGCAAGTGCAAATCTGGAGTAGTATAGTGCACGGCTAACAGAGTTATCAGCAGGATAGCCCAGATCAATGCTGCTTAGCAAATGCAGGCCATCCACGTGATCATAAGCGTAAATATCAAGAATACCGGATTTTGTTACTGCGTAAAAGGTATCACCATTCCCCTTTAGGGCGTTACAATAACTATCAGCACTGGGTACAGATTGTTCAAAAACAATGGCATCCACTGACAATGAAAAAACCCTGGATGGCATCCCCATTAAGGAGACATATTTTCCGTCAGATAATGCAAAAACATTGTCTAAGGGTGTATTTCCGAATTCAACACAGTTTAGGAAAGTAGATGTCAAATCAGCATAGACATAGGGCAAAAAGAGCAATAATCCCAAGACAAGCATTAGCTTTTTCCTCAAGTAACTATTGCACTTTTTCATCGCATGAAATCCGTTTTATCTTATTTTGGGCAGGGAGGGGGGTGACTGAGTTTGATCTTTCAATTTGGTTCTCCTCGTTTAGTATATTCAGACCGAAGTCTATGTTAATAAATTGTTCCAAATCCTCATATCAGCTCCCAATAAAAGGTATAATCAACTACAACAGTGAGGCAAACTACTTAATCTATACTAAAGAAGCAGCATAAGCTGTCAAGAAAATTTCGATAGCAATCTTTCCTCAGCTCGTAGGAGAGTATTCTAAAAGCACAACCATCTTAAATCGCTTTCCTTGTTTTCTATAAGGGAATGGAGTTCAAGATGAATCTGAGCACACTTTTCACTTGACTGATATCCGAGCTCTCAGGAACTTGAGCTTACTAATAAAATAAGGTGACAATAAATGACTCTTAGCGATATCGTGGCATTGCTGGAAGCGGAAGTGCTCTACCCCGATGCAGATTTGGACAGAGAAGTGCCCTGCGCTTTTGCATCTGATATGATCTCAGATATTTTGATGTGCACCAAAGAGCCCACCTTGCTACTTACCGGGCTTACGAATAATCAGGTGATCCGTCTTAGTGATATGATCGATCTCACCGGTATAGTCTTTGTGCGAGGGAAAAAACCTTTGCCGGATGTGATCGATATGGCTGAAGAACGGGGATTGCCAATCATCTCTACCAAATATACTCTTTATCGCAGCAGCGGATTGCTTTTCAATGCCGGCTTGCGCAGCTGTAAGATTTAACAGATATGGCAGAGTATTGGTTTATAGCAGACGGCTTTGAGGATAAAGTGCGCAACTTTCAAAATCGCAAATCAGAAGCCGAGGTAAATCTGGAATTTGCCATTCCCGAAAAAGACTTCAATTCTGCTGGCAAGGGTTCTTCGGAGCTCAAGAATCTGCTCAAGCGCCTGGGAGTAGACTCTGAGATTCTAAGAAGGATCGCAGTAGCATCTTATGAAGCTGAGATCAATGTGGCTGCACATTCCCAAGGGGGAACGATGTATAGCGCAATCTACGATGATCTGATCCATGTTCGCTTTGAGGATCAAGGTCCCGGTATTGCAGATATTGAGCAAGCTATGGTGCCGGGCTTTTCTACTGCCAATGATTTGGTGCGAGAGCTTGGCTTTGGCGCCGGACTGGGACTACCCAATATCAAGAAGAATAGTGATGCCATGCATCTGGTATCCGAATCCGGAAGCGCTACCTTTTTGGAATTTATTATATACTTCGCATAGACATGGACAAAATAAACAGTAAGTACTTTCATGCCATTCAGATCCTGCAAGACAATTGTACGGGCTGCACAGCCTGTGTAAGAGTCTGTCCCACCGAAGCGATACGGGTGAGGGATAGCAAGGCATATATAGATCCCAATCGTTGCGTGGATTGCGGTAATTGCGTTACAGCCTGTGAATTTCATGCCATCATCCCCTCCAGCGACCCCCTGAATATCATAGAAAACTATAAATACCGAATCGCCATTATTTCCTCCAGTTTCTTTGGCCAATTCACCGAAGACATAAGCTACGCAGCGGCCAAGCAGGCTGTTCTTGATTTGGGTTTTGACGAAGTTGCAGAAGAAGCGATGGTAATGGATTTTATGATCTCCATCATCCGTGAATACATCCGCAATAATCGGGATAAGCGTCCCATTCTTAGCAGCAATTGCCCCGCTGTAGTCCGCTTGATTCAAGTAAAATACCCCTCCCTTTTGCCAAATATCTTGCATCAAGAGGCTCCTATGAGCATCCTGACCCGGTATCTGAGAGAAAAGATCGGCAAAGAAAAGCAGCTCCGCGATGAAGAAATCGGGATTTTCCTGATCGTACCCTGCGTCGCGCATGTAACAGCAGTGCATCAGCCGGAAGGCGCATACAAGCATCTGCAGGATGGAGCTTTTTCTACCGGAATGATCTACGGCAAGGTGCGGGAAATCCTCAAAGACGTTCAGAATCACCCCGTGGAAATAGATACCTATCCCCAAGGACTTACCTGGGCTCTTTCCGGAGTGCAGGCGGAATTGGTGGATACAGACGATATCAGAGCGCTCTCCGTCAATGGCATTGAAAATGTGATGGATATCCTTTCCCGCGTGGAAGACCACTACCTTGATCAATATGATTATATAGTATTAAGAAGCTGCACAAATGGCTGCGTGGGTGGATGTTTGAACGTTGAGAATCCCTTTGTCGCCATGAGCCGCATCAAAAAGATGAGCAAAGAAGGCGAAAACAAGAAAATCCATGTGGAAGAACTCGAAAAACTGCATGCCCAAGGAGAATTCAGTGTAGCGCCGCTGGCGCCAAGACCCATCATGGAATTGGATAAAGACATCAAAAAAGCGATCCAGAAGATGAAGAAGATCAATGAGTTTTTGACGATGCTTCCAGGCTTGAATTGCAGCGCCTGCGGCAGCCCAAGCTGTTATGCTTTGGCAGAAGACATCGTTTTGGGCAAAGCCTCCATTGACGACTGTGTGGTATTAAAACGCAATAAAACTGAACAAAAAGATGATTAAATACTCAAGGATATAGATATGATTATACTATCGGAATACCTTTCCGCGATTGAGGGGAAAAATCTCACACCCGCTTTGGACCCTGATAAGATCGAGCTCAGAGGAGCTTATGTGGGCGACATGCTGAGCGATGTTATGGGTTCAGCCAAACCAGATCAAGCCTGGATCACAATCATGAAGCACATGAACGTGATCGCAGTTGCATCCATGACCGGAGTGCCAGCCATAATCTTTGCCAAAGGAAATGCTCCCGATGAAGCCGTAATCGACAAGGCCCTCGAAGAGAGCATCTGCCTGATCAGCAGCAAATATGATACTTTCAAGCTCTCCGGCATCCTGTACATGCTGCTGAATAAGTAAACGATAAAGCAATGCGCTCCTATCGCGCTGATCTACACATTCATAGTGTGCTATCCCCATGTGGGGGACTGGAGATGTCCCCTCATGCTTTAGTAGCCAGATTGCAAGACATAGGCATTGAATGGTTTGCCATTACAGATCACAATAGTATGGCAAATTGTCCAGCCTATGAAGCAGTGGCTCACAAAGCCGGTCTCTATTTCACTTGGGGAGTCGAGATTCAGACTCTGGAAGAGATTCATTTGTTGGCCTATTTTGACGATCATGCGCAGGCAAAAGCCTTTGATAAGGAGTTATATAGATCGCTAATGCCGATTGATAACGACCCGGATTATTTTGGCGATCAAGTAATCATTGACGAAAATGAGAACATTTTAAGAGTGGAACCTCGAGCTTTGATAAATTCATCGACTTGGGATTTGGCTACTGCAACCGAGCAGTTGGCTGCTTTTGGCGGTCTTGCTGTGCCGGCTCATATCGACGCCGATGTCAATAGTGTGCTATCCCAATTGGGCTTTTTACCAGCCCAGCCGGAGTTTGATTTACTGGGGATCACGGCAAGATTGGATCTGGCCTCCTTCCTGGAATCACACCCCGAATTAAGCCAAAAAGCTTTTATCAGAGCCAGTGATGCCCACTATCTATGCGATCTTGGGCATGGTTTTTGCATGATACATGTGCAAGAAGCCACTACGCACGAAATCCTGTTAGCTGCTTCCCAAGCAGGTGGCAGGTACATAGATAATACAAAAATTGAAAGATAGATAAGGAGGAGTTATGGCTCCCGTAACTCAAGATCAGTCTCAGCTTTATCAAAGCTTGGCTGAGGCAATTGAAGCAAGGAAGGATCTACGAAATCCGCTGATTGAGATCTTGCGCATTGCTCAAGAACTCTTCGGTTACCTGCCGGTTGAAGTGCAGGAATTCATCGCTGAAAAGATGAACATCCCCGCCAGCAAGATTTATGGCGTGGTCACGTTCTATAATTTCTTTTCCATGCAACCCCGCGGCAAATACACTCTGAATGTATGCAACGGAACAGCCTGTTTTGTCAAAGGCGCACCCCGCGTGGTTCAGATGCTATCTGAGGAATTGGGGATTGAGATGGGCGAAACCACGGCAGATGGTCTCTTTACCATGAGTGCTGTTCGCTGTGTGGGAGCATGTTCTCTGGCGCCGGTATTTGTGATTGGGGAAGAGACCTATGGCAGAATCACCTCCAAAGATCAAATCAAAGAAATCTTGACCCGCTACAAGTAGAGCTATGCAGGATATCTCTTTGCACCTCTTGGATATCATTGAGAATTCGGCGCGGGCAGAAGCCAAAAATATCAAGGTGCGGATCATCCAGAATAACCTAAAAAACCACTTGCGCATAATCGTGGAAGACGATGGCACCGGAATGGATTCCCCCACAATGGAAAAAGCTCAGAATCCCTTTTACACTTCCAAAGTGGAACGTGAAAAAAAGGTAGGGCTTGGGATTCCGCTCTTCAAGCAAAATGCTGAATTGGTGGGAGGCTCGTTTAAGATGGCAAGTGAACCGGGCTTCGGTACTGTATTGACCGTAGACTTGGTGCTGGATCACATTGATAGAATGCCTTTGGGAAATCTCAAAGATACTCTGCTGGGCGTGATTATCGGGCACCCTGATATAGATTTCTTTATCCAGTTGATATATCGTGACAGAAGTGTGGAACACTGCTTTCATTTTGATACCAAAGCTATCCGTGAAGAATTGGGAGATATCCCACTTACCTATCCTGATGTAATTGAATACATTGATCAATCTTTATATGAAGGAATACAAAATACAAACATGGAGGATGTCTGATGAAAACATTGGCAGACCTTAAGAAAATCCGTGAAAAAGCCCAGGAAGATATGAAGCTTCGTGGCGGTAACGTACGCATTAAAATCGTGGTCGGGATGGGAACATCCGGGATCGCAATGGGCGCTCGTGAAGTTATGAAGACTTTCCTGGAAGAAATCGCAGCCCGAAACCTTACCGACGTAATGGTCACCCAAACCGGTGAAAAGGGACTATCTTCAATGGAACCCGTGGTGGATATTATCGAAGAGGATAAACCAAAAGTAACCTACGGGAACATGAATCCGGACAAGGTAAAAAAGGTAGTAGTCGAACACATCGTAAATGGCAGAGTCGTCTCCGATTATGTAGTCGCTACCGGCAACTAAAGCAGGAGGATTTGAATGTCTCTGAAACGTATTGATCTCTTGATCTGCTGTGGCTCCGGCTGCGTATCAGCTGGAGCAATGAAGATCAAGGAGCGCTTTCATGAAGTGCTCAAAGAGCACGATCTCACAAATGAAGTGAACATCATCGAAACCGGATGTATGGGGCCCTGCGATTACGGTCCTGTCATGGTGATCTATCCCGAAGGGATCTTCTATCAAAAAGTGACGCCTGATGATGTAGAAGAAATCGTAAACGAACACTTTATCAAAGGACGCCCGGTCACTCGTCTCATGCTGCAAGAAGAGGAAAAGACATTCTCGGTGCAAAAAGATGTTCCCTTCTACCAGAAACAGGTGAAAGTAGCCTTGGAAAACTGTGGCTATATTAATCCTGAATCTCTGGATGAGTACATAGCTATGGATGGTTATGAGGCTCTGGGCAAGGTGCTCTCCGAGATGAAGCCCCAAGAAGTGATCGATGTGATCAAAACTTCCGGTCTGCGTGGCCGTGGGGGGGGAGGATTTCCTACTCACATCAAATGGCAGATGGTCCATGATAAGAAGTCGGATCAGAAATACATCATCTGCAATGCGGATGAAGGTGATCCCGGCGCTTTTATGGACAGATCGCTTTTGGAAGGTGATCCTCATCGTGTCCTGGAAGGCATGATGATCGCTGCTTATGCTATGGGTGCCAGCAATGGTTTCTTCTATATCCGGGCAGAGTATCCTCTGGCTATTAAGCGCATCAAGGGAGCTATCTCGCAAGCCCAAGACTTAGGCTTGATGGGAAAAGACATCTTTGGCTCAAACTTTTGCTTTGAAGCTGAGGTGCGCACCGGAGCAGGAGCCTTTGTTTGCGGTGAAGAAACGGCTTTGATCCACTCTATCGAAGGTGAGCGCGGCAATCCCAGCCCCAAACCTCCCTACCCTGCGGTAGAAGGACTATGGGGCAAACCTACTGTGGTAAACAACGTGGAAACCTTAGGCAATATCCCCACTATCTTCCGTAAGGGAGCTGAGTGGTTTGCCAATATGGGCACTGAGAAATCCAAAGGTACCAAAGTGTTTGCCTTAACCGGAGATATCAAGAATACCGGACTGGTGGAAGTGCCCATGGGTATCACACTGCGTGAACTCATCTTTGATGTAGGTGGAGGATTAGTAGGAGATCACAAATTCAAAGCTGTGCAACTGGGGGGCCCTTCCGGGGGATGCCTTACAGCCGAACATCTTGATGTAGGTGTGGATTACGAGAGCCTCAAAGAACGCGGTGCCATGATGGGTTCCGGCGGCGTGATCGTGATGAACGACGAAAAGTGCATGGTGAATGTAGCTAAATTCTTCATGGATTTCTGCGTGGAAGAATCTTGCGGCAAATGCTCACCCTGCCGTATCGGTCTCAAACAGATGCAAGAAATCCTGAAACGTATCACTTCCGGTTTTGGCCGTGAAGGTGATATCGAGGAATTGCAACGTCTGGGCGAATCCATCAGCAAGCTCTCTCTGTGCGGGTTGGGACAGACTGCTCCCAATCCTGTGCTTTCTACTATTCGCTACTTTAGGGATGAATATGAAGCCCACATTCGTGATCATAGCTGTTTTACCAAGGTCTGTCAAGACCTCATGCACTATGATATTGATAAAGACAGATGCATCGGATGCTCACTTTGCGCCCGCAAGTGCCCGGTCAATTGCATCAGCGGTTCGCGAGATGAAAAATACACTATCCACCAAGGAGATTGTATTAAATGCGGAAACTGCTATGATGTTTGCCCGGTCAAAGCGATCGACAAAGTGCCTGGAATGCATAAGGATATAGTGGCTCATAGAGCCGCAATGGCCAAGGCCAGTAGCCAATATGAAGACTAAATAAAGGGGAAAATATGTACAAAGAAATCTGCGCTAAATACGCCCCCACAAAAGATAATCTGATCTACATCCTGCATGAAATCCAGGATACACATCCGCAGCATTACATTTCTGCTGAGGCTGTGAAAGATATATCTGATTATCTGAAGGTGCCTGAGAATCACATTTATGGAGTACTTACATTTTACTCTATGTATTCCACTACACCTCGGGGCAAGAACATCATTCGGCTGTGTGAATCTCCACCTTGCTATATCAAGGGTTCGGAAAACATTCTGCGCAAGCTGAAGACCATTCTGGGCATCAGTGTGGGTGAAACTACCAAAGACGGGAAATTCACTTTGGAACTTTGCGCCTGTCTTGGCGTATGTGGCAATGCACCCGTGATGATGATCAATGATGATGTATATGGTGATCTTTCTGAAGAGAAGGTCGAGGACATTATCGAAACTATCCGAGGGAGGAACTGATGAAATACTTCCGCTCGCATGTCCTGATAGGTATAAATGAAACTTCCGTAGCCGCCGGAGTGCACAGCTTCATCAAAGCTCTGAGAGCCGAACTTAGCAAAGCGGGTCTTACAGATGAGATCAACGTGCTCGAAACCGGGCCTCTGGGCTTTTTTGGCAGAGGTATTTGCCTCACGGTTTACCCTGAGAATATAAACTACGAAAACCTTAAAGAAGCTGATATCCCTGAATTGGTGCAAGAGCACTTTCTCAAGGGACGCCCAGTTGCACGGCTGATGCTGGATTCAGCTGGAAAATTCAGCCCGAAATTTAACTACGCAAGCCGCATAGTGTTGCGCAATTCCGGAATTATCGATCCAGAGAACATTGATGATTACATCGGTACCGGTGGATACGAGGCTTGGGAAAAAGCCCTTACCAAAATGCAGACCAAAGACATCGTTGAAGAGGTGAAAGCCTCCGGTCTGCGCGGTCGTGGCGGGGCAGGATTCCCCACCGGACTTAAATGGAGTTTTACCGCCCCCTTGGATGCAGAACAGAAATACGTAGTCATAAACGCCGATGAAGGTGAGCCTGGTACTTTCAAAGATCGCTTGATTATGGAAGGAGATCCGCACCAACTTTTGGAAGGGATTATGATCTGCGCTCGTGCTATTGGTGCGAGCAAAGCATACATCTATATCCGTGGCGAATACAAGCTCTGCATTATGCGTCTGCAAAAGGCAATTGATGATTGCCGGAATTACGGGATCATCGGCACTAACATCTTCGATAGCGGATTTGATCTGGATATCGAGATCAAGATCGGTGCCGGCGCTTACGTATGTGGTGAAGAAACTGCCCTTATCGAATCCCTCGAAGGGAATCGCGGTAATCCCCGTTGGAAACCACCTTTCCCGGGCGTCAAAGGCTTGTGGCAAGCGCCAACTGTGGTAAACAACGTGGAAACCCTCGCCAATGTCCCCTTTATCATAAACAAAGGTGCAAATGAATTCAAAAAATACGGTACGCCCGAATGCTCCGGCACCAAGGTCTATACTATCCTCGGTGATGTGGCATACCCCGGTTTGTGCGAAGTGGATATGGGAACTACTCTCAGAACCATTATCAATGATTACGCCGGCGGCATGAAAAAAGGCTTCAAATTCAAAGCTGCCTTAGTAGGTGGAGCAGCAGGAATGTTCCTCTCTGAGCGCCTCCTGGATGTGAAGATGGACCTCGCCAGCCTCAATCAATACTCCGCCGTCCTGGGCAGTGGTGCCATCCTCGTGATGAACGAGCATCAGAGCATTGTAGATATGCTTTGGAGTATCCTGCGCTTCTTCCGTCATGAATCTTGCGGAAAATGCGCTCCTTGCAAAAACGGTACCCAGCTATTATACAAGCTCATCACCAAGATCAAAAAGGGTGATGCCACTATGGATGATGTAGAACTCATGCAAACCATCGCCGAGACCATGAATCAGACTTCATT
>JARRCD010000028.1 GCA_029982875.1 Candidatus Cloacimonadota bacterium
TTAAAGGGGCTCTTTAGCTATTAAAAAAAGCTGCAAGTCTTGGGGCAAGATTGCCTTGATGCCCAAGAATTACAGCGCTATAGCCGGATTCGTATTCTTAGATTTAGGGATTGGGAAAGATCCTCAACCAGTCTGGTTCAATGCGATCATCTATCCCAAAACCGTGATAGGCGTTTTCGTCTCCATCATACCACACTTTGCTTCCTTCCTGGATAGGATTATCTTTGGTTGCGACGGCCATGATTATCTTGTATGGTGCCACATTTACGTAAGTATTCCTCTCCACATCCTTGAGTCCAGACATCATTTGCTGAGTGTAGATCACGGCTGGTTTCCAGGCAATGGCAAAATTCCAGTTCTTCAGGGTATTCCGGTCGATGTCAATTTCCACCAGAGCAGCCTCAACGTTGAATCCGCTGGCACTTTGATGGGTAGTTACATAGTTGTCTGTGTATACTTTGAGAGCTTCAAGTGCTTTGAGCACAGCCCCCGCCTGTCTGTCGTTTTGATATTTGTTCCATCTGGGTACAATCAGGATTGCCGCTACGATAATCACTATCAAAGCTGCAATGATATAATACATAATTCTCGATTTCTTCTTCTTCTCTGCCATGATATCTCCTCCCCTAATTTTTGCAGATAAGATAAGCGAGATTCAGCAAAAAGCCACATAATCTTTAACGGTAAACTAATATGTGTTGTCTTTACCAGAAGTTTTCAAGACCAGCTCCGCTTATCAAAAGAGCCAGGAAAAGAAAGCTATACCTGAATGTTACTTGCAGCTGGTGGGGGCTATGCACTGATTCTGGGGCAAGACTTTATCATTGACATAAATCGCTAAATAAAAAAAATGGGCGGACTAAGATATAAATAACAAAAAAAGAATAGAATTGAGTGGAGGAATTATGAAAACTGGCGGATGCCGTTATGGTACCCATCGAGTTATCGAACCCCATGGTGTATTACCTCAACCTGCAAGAGTTTTGAACAACGATATGTCCGAGATCTGGGACAATGAGCTCTTGATCGATGTAACCCGCCTTAATGTAGACAGCGCCTCGTTTCATCAGATCAAAAACAAATTGATTGGTCAGGGGCATCAGGATATCGAAAAAGCTTTTGCCGAACATGCCATAGACCTTACTACTCGCACCGGTAAGCACAAGAACGAAGATACCGGTAGCGGGGGAATGCTGATCGGCACCGTGGCCGCGATTGGTCCGAATTTTGAGATGAAAGATATGATTCGAGTAGGCGACAGAATAGCCAGTTTGGTCTCCCTCTCTCTTACGCCACTAAAGATCAACAAAGTTAAGAGAGTGCTTTTGGACAAAGACCAATTAGAGATCGATGGTCAGGCTATTCTCTTTTCCAGTGGTATCTATGCCAAGTTGCCCGACGATATGGATGAAAACCTCGCTTTGTCTGTGCTGGATGTAGCCGGAGCGCCGGCTCAGGTCGAGAGACTGGTCAAACCCGGAGATAATGTGGTTATCATCGGAGCCAATGGCAAGAGCGGAATCCTTTGCAATGCCGTAGCCAAAGAGCGGGCTGGAATCTCGGGTAAGGTGATCGGAGTAGTTCGCAATCCCAATTACATCCCCACTTGCAAGAAAACCGGTTGTCACGAAGTAATCATCGCTGATGCTACCGATGCCATTACGATTCAGAAAGAAGTATCCCGTGTAACCGATGGAAAAATGGCAGATCTAGTAATCAATGTTGTCAATATAGAAGATACTGAATTGCCCTCCATCATGGCAGCCAAAGACCGCGGATTGGTATATTTCTTTTCCATGGCCACTTCATTTACTAAGGCAGCCTTGGGAGCAGAGGGTATTGGAGCAGATGTAGACATGATTTTGGGTAATGGATATGCTCACAATCATGCCCTGATCGCCCTTGACCTCCTGCGCCGTAATCCCGTGTTGATGGAGCTTTTCCGCGCGAGATACACAGATTAAAGGAGTTCACATGAGCATTATCGATATTCGTTCAATCGCCACGGAAGAGCAGTGGATGGATTGGCACTGGCAGCTCAGAAATCGTATTACTAATGCAGAAGAATTGCGAAAGTACATCAATTTATTACCAGATGAGGAAGCCGTTTTTAACGAACAGGGTTTCTCCTTTCGGATGGCTATTACCCCATATTATCTATCTCTGATCGATCAAACCAATCCTAACGATCCTGTGCGTATGCAGGCCATACCACGTATTCAGGAAAGCTATATCAGCAACTCGGACTTGGCAGACCCCTTAAGTGAAGATGCAGATGCTCCGGTTCCAGGAATGACACACCGTTATCCAGACCGTGTATTACTCCTGCTTACAGACCAGTGTTCCATGTATTGCCGACACTGCACCAGACGCAGAAAAGCAGGAGAATACGATGCTCCAATGCCCACAGAAAATGTAGAAAAAGCCATGGAGTATATTCGCGAGCATAAAGAAATCCGGGATGTGATTCTTTCCGGCGGTGATCCACTTACTTTGGGAGACCAGCGCTTGGATGAGATTCTCTCAGAGCTCAGCAAGATCGAGCATGTAGAAATCGTGAGATTGGGCACGCGCACCCCGGTAGTTTTGCCAATGCGCTTCACCGAGTCCTTACTCAAGGTATTGAAGAAATACCCCTTTATTTGGCTCAACACGCATTTCAATCATCCTCAAGAGATCAGCGAGGTGGCAAAAAAGGCTTTGGCAGCCATCGCTGAAACGGGAATTCCGATGGGGAATCAATCGGTCCTCCTCAAAGGGATCAATGATCATGTAGATGTGATGAAAAACTTGGTGCACAAGCTGGTGCGCAATCGGGTGAGACCATATTACATCTATCAATGTGATCTTTCCGAAGGGATAGCGCATTTCAGGACTCCTATTGCCCGGGGTATCGAAATCATCGAATCCCTGCGGGGACATACCAGTGGACTCTGTGTGCCTACCTATGTTGTGGATGCTCCCGGGGGCGGAGGCAAGATTCCCGTGATGCCAAATTACATCGTGTCTCAAATGCCCAATCGGGTGATTCTGAGAAACTACGAAGGTTTCATTACCAGCTATACCGAGCCGGGCTTTGAGCCTCTGGACGATAATAAATATCGTGATCTCTGTCCTCCAGAGCGGGAAAGTAACGAAGGCGTGATGAGTATGCTCAAGGGTAGGTGCATCTCGATAGGTCCTGCGGAAACCAAGCGTAATTTGCGTAGAAAACACTAATCACTCGGGAAAGGTATTATGAAAAAACTGATTTCTGCCAAGACTACCAGAAACATAGCTTTGGTGGGAATCAGTAAAAATTCGGGCAAGACTTCGCTCTTGAATGCCATTCTGGCGGAAAACCCCCAGTTGAGATGGGCGGTGATGACCACAGGTTTAGATGGCGAAGAAAAAGACAGGGTTTTCCAAACTCCCAAACCTCAGGTAGCTCTGCCTGCCGGTGTGCTTTTTTGTTGTGATGCCGAGACCTTGGCAAAGCACGGGAGTAAAGTGGAATTGTGCGCTCAGGTTTTCTATAATGGCCGCAAGCTTTATATTGCCAAGTCTCTTGCTTGCTTACAAACTCAGATCAGCGGTCCTGCTTCCGTCTTGCAGCAAAAAAAACTGATAGCACATTTTCGAGCCTTAGGAGCCAGGAAAGTGCTGATCGATGGAGCTTTGGACCGCAAATCAATTGCTCTGGAAGACAGAGTGGATACTCTCATTCTTTGTGTAGGAGCGAGCTTTGGTACTTTGGGGGAAATAGAAAAAGAGCTCAGGCGCATAATCATGCTGCGCGATCTTTCTGCTGTTCAGCTTTCCAACTATCAGATGGGACGTCTGAAACGGGCTGATCAAATCCTCATGTTTGAGCAAAACAGATGGAAACAAAGCGGGATCAAGACTCTGATCCGGCATGAAAAGCCATTGAAAGAGATTTTAAGCAGGGGAGTCAAGGCCCTGTATATCCCCACTTCTTTTACCGATCTGCTTTACGATCACTTAGCATCAGATCTGGCCAAGCAGGATTTGCAGATCATCTTCCGGCATCCGGAGTGTATAAAACTAAATTTAGCTAATCTCCAGCGCTTTTTATGGCAAAACCGGGTAAGTTGTCTGATCCCTTTCAAGATCAAGGCTTTTGCCCTCAACTCCACTGCTATCGGCAAGGAAGCTATTGCAGCGGACAGATTTCGGGATCATATCCGGAAGGCTTTCCCGGAAGAAAGTTTTTATGACATTATGGAGGTATAGATGCGAGATCGGGATACTCTTACTGCGCTGACCATCAATCTGGGCTTGTTCAGCAATATTTTATTGGCAGCAGCCAAGACCAGCATTGGCATCTTAGGCCACAGTCCGGCACTATTGGCCGATGGGATCAATTCTACTTCGGATGTAGTCTACTATATTGCCGTAAAGATCTTTATGAGACAGGCCCAAAAGCCTGCAGATAAAGAGCATCCTTACGGTCATCGGCAGTTGGAATCGATCTCGGCAATTGTGGTGGGCGCATTCATTCTGACTACCGGGATTACTATCTTTTGGGAGAGCTTGAATAAGGTCTATGAACTTATCTCTCAAACCGAAATCGGCAGGTCAGCATCCGGGTTAGCTTTGGTGATAGCCTTGACAACCTTTATCCTCAAAATCGGGTTATACTTTTATACCAAAAACACAGCCGGTAAAACCCGCAATCCTACAATCAAAGCACTGGCCAATGATCATCTCAATGATATAATGGCTTCTATAGCCGTGGTGATTGGCGTGGTTATGGGGCGTATGGGCTACTATTGGATGGACCCCGCCGCTGGTGCCCTGGTGGCAATATACATTATCAAGACCGGCATCGAGATCATCATGGAATCTTCTTCTGATCTGATGGACCGGGTCCCGGATGATGATTTAGGGCGGGAGCTGAGGGATCTCACGCTTCTGGTAGATGGAGTAAAAGGAATCGAGGATGTAGGCATTCACCGGTTTGGGCCTTATTTTACGATAAGCATGACCATAAGTGTGGCAGGAGATATAACTATCGATGAAGGTCACCATATCTCACAACGAGTTGAAGAAAGCTTGCTCAGACATTTTGACAAAGGGTTGCGTAACGTGCATATCCATTATCATCCGTATGATCCACACTCAGCCGATATAAAAGGAATTCCTGCGCTATGAATATAGGAAAACACATTCTTCTTACCTTAATCTTGACCTTATTAGTGATCTTTAGTCTGTATTCACTTTTCCAAAACCCCAGTAAATCTTCGGATGCAGAGCAAGCAGCTTTAGCCCCGGTAGAGGACCCCTGGATTACCCAGACGATACCCCCCGGAGGTTCCATCTTTTCGGTCCTGGCTAATCTGGAATTGCCTGGCACCGAGATCGGCATGGTTTCCTGGCGCTTTGGCGAATATATCGATGTCAGCACTATTCAACCTGGGGATACTCTGCGCGTAATCCTCAATGACACAAAAGACAAAATCTCCAAGATGATGTTTGTGCAAGAGCCCACGGTGCGACATTACTTTGAAGCTCAGGGAGATTCTCTGATTTATGCCAGAGAAGCTCTGCCTGTGTACAAGCGTGATCGCATCATCACGGGTACGCTGGAGACTACTCTGGATGCAGCGCTGCTTTCTTCAGGTCTCAGTCCTGCCGACAAGCAAAATGTAAATAATGGCCTTGAGGGGGAGATCGACTTTCAGACGGACGCCAGGAAAGGAGATAGCTTTCAGGTGTTTATTGAAGAACGTGTCTTTGAAGGG
Organism: Candidatus Cloacimonadota bacterium; assembly: GCA_029982875.1. Classification (GTDB taxonomy): domain Bacteria; phylum Cloacimonadota; class Cloacimonadia; order Cloacimonadales; family Cloacimonadaceae; genus UBA5456. Next base: position 5,745 of record JARRCD010000028.1, read on the forward strand.
AAAGCCTTGCCCCGCGCCAAAATCCTTTATGTGAGCTATGAAGGCGAAAGGACAGGGTTTCATGAACTCTTCCGCTATGAAAGCGATGATGAGGAATCAGTTTTGAATGGACTCTATAACAAAGAAGGCAAGAGCAATAATGCCAGCGGTGTAGGTTACCCCCTATCCAGCATCCATGTGAGTTCGTCCTTTGGTCGCAGGCTTGATCCCTTTACCGGAGGCTGGGCGAATCATCAAGGAGTGGATTATCGGGCAGCCCGGGGCACTCCAGTATATGCCGTGGCGCACGGGACGGTGACTTCTGCCCGATACAACGGCGGTTATGGCAACGAAGTCCGCATCAAACATCCCAGCGGCATGATCACCATATATGCACATTTGCAGAGGTCAAGCGTTCGCGCGGGGCAGACCGTAAAACGCGGACAAATCATCGGCAGGGTCGGTTCTACCGGCAGGTCGACCGGTGCCCACCTGCACTTTGGCTTGATGTCAAATGGACGTTATATCAATCCTAACCGTCTCCGCATGGTGGGCGCAGAGAAACTGAACAAAGCACAAATGGCAGAATTTGAACTCCAGAAGGAGAAGATCCGGGCTCGGATGCAGAATCAGAGCAATACCGCCGTGGCAAAGGCAGAATAGGCCTGCTGTTCCTGAATCCCGCCCGCCGTCATTCCGGATCAAAGTCTCAGCGTGATCGTATTTTGAGAGCTCGGATATCCTCTAATAATAGGATTTGAATTTTGGGACATGTTTTTGATAGAGGGTTCCGGCAAGGTCTAACCCCCCAAAAAGCTCAAAAACTCAGGGAGGAGCAGAAGACTGGTAAAGTTCGGTTAAATAACCGCTATTGCGCAGGCGGCTCAGAGGGTTTCATGCGGAACAGATCCGCAAAATAGGAATCATAATACAGAGCTGTGAGGCTTCCATCTTGGGCATACATCACATGCAGGGTGCGGGTATTGGTCAAAAACCAGATCAGCTGTTGAGTTTCTTCGTCATAGTGATTGGTCTCGCCGTGCATATATGAAATCCGGTCTATGACCAGGTGGTCGTTATCTTCGCCGTTATCGGCATTGTATTTAACAAACCAACCAGCCACGCGTTGGGAATTGGGTTCCAGGATCACCAGAATAGCAGAGACAAATTCGTTGATCTCGCTATAGTATTTCACGGTGTGTTTTTCGCTGGTTTCGGCTTTGAATCCGGCGCGGGCAAGGGTGGAATCCACCTCAGCCAAACTCATCCCATAGGCAAGGTTAAACAGTCCGGACTGAGCAAAGAGTCCAGCGGTGCAGGCGAGCAAGATTATGATTAGCAATATATGTTTCATTTTTATCCCTTTAATTTAGAAGTGATATTTATACCATAATATAGCTATTGAGTTATTGTCAAGAACAAAGCTGAAGTCTTTTCCCGAACTCTGCGACCAAGCTACTATCTTATGGTCTTTTAGGAATCTTTTGGGGGGCAGGACAATCACTTCATAAGGGTAAGACGGCGGTTGATGGTTTGTCCTTGGGAGTTGAGGCTCAAAATATAGATACCACTGGCATAATTCCCGGCATCAAGGCTGATAGTATGTATTCCGGCGGGATAGTATCCGGAGATCAGTTCATTCATTTTTTGGCCTTTGAGATTATAAAGCCGGAGGTTAACAAAGCCGGAAGCAGGTAGCTCAAAGCTTATTGAAGTAGTGGGATTGAAAGGATTGGGATAGCTGCTGAGTTTTAGGTTTGGGGGTATATTTACCAGATCTTCATTGTCCACAGAGGCAAGTTGAGGGATCATTTCCTGCAGAAAATCCCGTACCCCCGCTGGCTCCATAAAATACAGCGGGAAGCCCAAGAAGACCAGATTATCTGCCCAGAAAGCCAGGCAATGGTTTTCGGCCTCACTACCTGAGGCAACATTTCCCATATACAGGGACTCAAAATCGCCTGCAAAACTATAAAGATAGGGCAGCATACCATTCCAGATATCGATCAATTTGCTCTCATCTACGATCAGCTCAGGATATACATCACTATAAGCGCTGAGCAAAGTAGGCGCATAGTCAAAATAGGAGATCAGATTGGGCACCAAGCGGGCAAAGAATTCCTCGTTGAGAGCGCTTGCAGTCTTCCATCCAGAAACCAGAAGCTGACCTCCGCCGATCATGTATCCGCTGAGCAGGTCTTGCGCTGAGTAAATCAGATTCGTGGATAAGTCGTCATCATGCCAGAGCACTACCTTGTAAGAGCCCAGAAGCTGCAAATCCGGCATGCCATCTGTTTCCACGTCCCATTCATCATATTCCAGAGGGGAGAGCGCTGCGGCATAGTAGTCGTCCACCATGGCGTCATCAGGAGCTATAGGCATTCCGTTGCCATTACGGGTTTCATCCACCACGAGCAGATGGTTTGCAAAGCTAAAGGCAACCGGCGTAGCGCTGAGGCTATTTGATCTCATGCTATAAAAGCCCTCCTCGTCGAGAGCTTTGATGCAATATTCATAGCTTTGAAAATTGCTCACACCATCATCAACCCAGTCTGTGCCAAGAATCGGAGTATCATTTAATATCTGCCAGGCGGAAGTGGGGTCACTGCGGCGCAATACCTGATATCCTGCGGCTCCGGGAAGCTCATCCCAAAACAGGGATACAGAGCTGGAGCTGGGCAGACAAGCGCTGAGCTGGGGACGGGATTCATTGAGTCCGCGCAGGAGTACCCAGTTGTTCAAATTTGCCGTATAATCAGTAGGCATTGAGATATTGCTATAGAGATTGTTATATCCAGAAGGGGTGGCTCTGACCAAAAGAGAATCGCTATCTGCATCCTGATACACTATAAAAGGTAAGTCCAGATCAAAATCGGTAGCGGTAGGTGAGATGCTTTGTGCAATGATCTTGAGTTGATTGTTTTCGGGATGATGCCACAGAGAATAATTCACTGTTGGAATGCCGCGGCCATAGATCCATTGGTCAAAGAACTGCTGTAAATCCTGGCCACTGATATCCTCTGCGAGCGCTTGAAATTCTGCGGTGATGGCATTGCCATATTTGTAGGTTGCAAAATACTCTTGCAAAAGCTGAAAGAACTGAGGGTCACCCAGTTTGAGCCGCAACATATGCAAGACACTGGCAGCTTTCTCGTAGGACGGGGGATAAAAGTAATAATTGAATTCAGGATCGTATATAGTTGCTGGATTGCTGGTGGACTCCCAATTCAGATAGTATTGGTGAAATTCGTTGGCCACATAGTTTGCTGCTTCTTGCCAACCGTAAAGCTTATCCACCCAAAGCTGTTCACAATAGGTGGCAAAACCTTCCGAGAGCCAAACATCGGCAAAGTCCAAAAAGCTGACAGCATTGCCAAACCACTGATGTGCAAGCTCATGAGCAATGACCAAGACGTAGGTGCCGCTGCCGTTGATGATATAATTTCCCAGAGTGGTCATGGTTTGATGCTCCATGGCGGCAAAAGTGCTGATAGGCGCGGTGGCATTGCCGTATTTTTCAAAAGGATATGCGCCAAACAGGGTAGAAAAATAATCTATCATAAGCGGTAAGGTAGCTAAATCATATTGAGCGAGATTATACTGACTTGCTTGTACAAAATTCAGGATAGGCAGCTCTCCATCCAAGGCTGTCTGGGATAATTCCACATAATCTGAAGCGGTGATGCATACCAGATAAGTTGTCATGGGATATTGCCCCCGCCATATTGTTGTAGCGGTACCATCGCCGTTATTTGTGATGCTTTCGCGGATACCATTGGCTGCCACCATCCAATCCGAACGCAGGGTTATGATCAGATCTACGATAGCTTTATCCCAAGGGTGATCATAACAAGGCCACCAATAGCGGGCGGCATCGGGATCCGATATAGTATAAATACTGCTGGAAAGGATATACATGCCAATGTTGTATACATCGCCTGATAGCTGAGGGTTGCCACTATAGAATACCTGGGTAGTAAAAGTTTCTTGGGCAGATACATCAACATCGATCTCCAGCAGGCCGTCTTCATGGGTGTATTCCGCAAGCTCGCCATTTACCAATACTTCAGTAACGGTTAGCTCTTCCAGATTGTAGCTAATGCTTGCTAATTCCTGAGTAGCCAAAACTTCTGCCAGGACATTGCCCGAGATATACTGTGATTGTTGTGAAATGCTGAGAGAGATAGTGTATTTTTGCACATCAAAGCCGGTCGCACTATCAGCTTTTGCTGCACTCTGTGGCTTGATCGGCTGAAGGTAATGGTATTTGCGGAATTCACTCATCCCGGAGATGGGGTTAGCCGATAACACGGCAAAGCTCATCAGCGAAAAAACTACTAAGTAAAGTGCTTTCATGAATACTCCTGCTTGACATAATGACGTAATCCTTAGGAGCATTATTTGTTCCAACTTACGATATAAAAAACCAGGTGCCTGGTGCTTTAAAAACCCGCAATTTCGATCCCAGGCTTGGATTCTGATTTCTCTTGACTAAAAAAGGCAAGCAAAAACCCTGCCTTTGTGACTTGATGGTGCTAATACAGGTAATAGGGAATTCGAAACCGAAGCGGCCTCCGCCACTGTATGCAGCAAAAAGGTTTGTGACGTCACTGTCTTTTTTGATGGGAAGGCTTCACAACGCTCAAATTGAGCAAACCGCTGTGAGCCAGGAAACCTGCCAACAAGTAAGGATAGATCCACGGAGCGAGGGATCACTCTCCTATCAGTTCATCTCAAGTCACAATTACATAAGTGAGGTGAACAAACATGAAAAACAAGCTTGGGATGATGGTTCTCTGGCTAATGGTCTTAGCTCTTGCCGGAGCAGATACAATCTATGTAGTTAATTCTCAATCCCGTACCTTGAGCCGGATCGATACTGACACGGATTTGGTGCAGAATTCATTTTGCATCTTAGGAAATGTGCCCAATAAGGTAATAGTTGGAGATAACTATCTCTATGTGGTAAATTCGGGTGACAACACCATTCAAAAGATTGATAAGAGCAGCGGCAATACGGTCGCTACACATCTGGTGGCGCTTAGTAGTAATCCTTGGGATGCGGTATTGCATGAGGGTTATCTTTACATCAGCGGTCTCTTTAGCTCCCGAGTCTATAAGATGGATGCCGAAACTGGCGAGGTGCTGACGAGTGTTGAGGTGGGCATAGCACCGGAAGCATTGCTGGTAGCGGATGGTAAGCTGTATGTTACCAATTCCGGAGACTATACTCAAAACTATGCTGGGAGTTCGGTTTCCGTGATTGATCTGAATTCCTGGGCACTGTTAGACACGATTGAGGTGGGGCTCAACCCCCAGTTTCTCTATTTGCAGGGCAGCAAACTGCATGTCTCCTGTACCGGGAATTGGACTGATCTTGGCGGGAGTGTCGCGGTCATCGATATTGATACAGATGACGTGATCCAAAACATAGAGCTTGGCGCTACGTTGGGCAATATTTGGATAGATCAGCATGATATTGCCTGGGTGGCGGATAATGCCGGCTACTACCTCTATCGCTATCACAGTGAAGATTATACTATCCTCAACGGACAGGATGATCCCTTAGCCGTGGCAGCTTCCTATGTGGCCGGAACTTCAAGCTATCTGGCTATTTTAGAACCAAACTGGGGCAGCAATGCGCGGGTATATCTTTTGGATGAAGACCTCCTTCAGCTCAAACAATACACGGTGGGGATGATGCCAACTGATCTAAAACTGCAGGCAAGCCCCAGCTCGCAGGAGGATGTTCTCCTGCCTCCGGTGCAGGTCTCGCTTTATCCTAATCCCTTAAACCAGGGAAGCAAGCTATGGCTTAAAGGGCTTAATAATCAATCCGGAACCTACAAGATCTATAACCTCAAGGGACAATTGCTCAAACAGGGCCTGGTCGAAGGTGATTCCATGCAGCTGGAAACCCAGGATCTGGCCAGTGCTTGCTATATCTGCCAAATCCGCACGGGAACAAAAAGCTTAAGTAAAAAGTTCGTCATCTTGAAGTAATACCTGTACCTTGCTTGTCCCGTAAAGCTGATTTTGACTTGAGCTTAAGTCCAGATTCTCTCCTCAACAGGACTTGATCAGGACTTAAGCCCGAGTTGAGATCCACTATGAAAAGCTTCCCAGCCCACAGTATGCCTGCTTAACACCAATCATGCCGGATACTATCCCAAATTCAGACTTGACACTTTTTGAGGTGTGTTTAAATTTGATAATCATGGAGAAAGTCAAAACGAAGATGAGTAAAATTGTGGCACGTCCTGCGTATAATCCCTTGTTTAATGGGGTGGTGGCCGAGATGTTGCCGAATCTCATGCACAATCTACAGGGTATGGTCTACCGCTGTAAAAATGATGCTCAGTGGACGATGTTATTTGTCTCGGAAGGTTGTGCAGGGCTCACGGGTTATAGTGCGCGCGAATTGATCAGTAATGCGGTTTCGAGTTATGAGGATCTGATCTTTGAGGCTGATCGTCAGTATGTGCGGGATAGCATCAAGGCAGCGGTGAAGGCGCGCCGTCAATTTCAGCTTGAATATCGCATTCGCACCAAATCCGGAGAGATGAAATGGGTCTGGGAGCAGGGACATGCCGTATATGATAAGGAGCATCAGCCCACTTATATAGATGGTTTTATTACTGATGTATCGGCTCGGCATCAGGCGGAAGAAAAAGTGCAAAAAGCCGCGCGTGATCTGGCGGAACTAAATGCCACTAAAGACAGGTTTTTCTCTCTATTGGCTCATGACTTACACAATCCGGTCTATGCCATCATCTCGCTTTCTGAATTTGTAGCAGAAAACTATGATAGTTTCAGCAGTGCAGAGATTGAGGATGCATTGTTGCAAATAAATAGTGCAGCGCGGGGGATTTTTATGCTGCTGGAGAATCTCTTGGATTGGGCTAAGTTACAGACGGGACAGATTCAAGTGCACAAAGTGGTCGTATCGCTTTCCAAAACTATAAAATATACTCTGGAGCATTATCATAAGGCAGCGGAGCAAAAGGGTATTGAATTTAACTTTGTAGTAGAAGAGGAAGCTTTGGTAGAAACAGATCTGAAGTTGTTTTCATCTATATTACGAAATTTGATATCCAATGCTATCAAATATTCGTATCCTAAAAGTACGGTGCAGGTCAAGCTCTACTCGGAAGATGGCAAACCCGTAATTAGTGTAAAGGATCACGGTATTGGCATACCCCGTCGTCATTTGACCAAGTTATTCCGGATCGATAACGAACTCAGACAATATGGTACGTCAAATGAACAAGGTAGCGGTTTGGGTTTGATCCTGGTTCATGATTTTGCTACTTTATTGGGTGCCGAAGTAACTGTAGAAAGCAAACTTAATCACGGAAGTGAATTTACTCTTAAGCTTCCGGGGAGAATTTGATTGACGGTTGCGTAGGGGTAAAAAACATTGCCCTTCATGGTGACGGATTTGAATATGGATACACTATTTACACCAGAATTGGTACGCATTGTAGATACTTTTACCAGTAAAGGTGAATGTCTGCAGTACATGGTAGATTTGCTTTCCCAGAGTAACTGCCTGAGTTTTCCAGATCGTTATTTGGCCGCGGTGAAGGGTCGCGAAGAGATAATGAGCACCGGAATCGGCAAAGGGATAGCTATTCCCCATGCTCGCGATCTTACCGTGAATTGCCTCAAGATTGCCGTTTGTATGATCCGGCAAGGTTTGGATTACCAAGCTTTGGATCACGAACCAGTCCATCTGGTGTTTATGATTGCAGTCCCCCAGAATTCGAACCAGGACTATATGAAAATACTGCACAGTTTATCTAAATATCTGTGCGATGAAAAAAATCGGGCAAAACTGCTCGCAGCAAACTCTGATCTGGAGCTATATAATCATGTTCAAAGAATTCAAGATCTTATTTGCGCTTCTGCTGCTGATTAGCCTTGTTCCCTTGGCCGCCCAAAGCGAGGATGCCGGGAACACGGGCTTTGATACGTTGAAGCTAATCTATAGTGCCAAAACCATGGCGATGGGCGGAGCTGTGACCGGTTTGGCAGAAAATCCAGCAGCCCTTAGCTTTAATCCGGCAGCTATTTTACGAGCTCCGCACCGTAAGATAAACGCCACGGTCATGAATCACTTTGTCGGCAGTGCCGGAGGCAGCATCGAATACATCAATCCCCGCGATACATTTGTAGCTTATGGAGCCAGTTTGCGTTACTGGAATAGCGGGAGCATGGATCGCACCGAGATCAGCGATTCCGGAGAATTGCTTGAAACCGGAGAGAGCTTTGGGGCGCAAAGCCTGGTAGCCTCAGTATCTATGGCACGTTTTATCAGTCTTGCTCTGGATTTTGGGGCCAGTGCAAAGCTGATCCTGGATAGTATCGATGACGCCAGTGCTTCAGCGGTGATGTTTGATCTGGGAGTGCTGCATCATACGGTCAACGAAAATGTGAAGGTAGGTTTGAGTTTGCGGAATATCGGATTTCAGACCTCATATTATAGTGAATCCAAATATAAAGAACGATTGCCGGTTACCTATAGTGCCGGAATCTCTATGCGCATGAATCCGGAATTGATTGCCGCTTTTGATATTGGCAAGGCCGGGGGCGAGAATATCATAGTACGGCTGGGGGCAGAATACTATTTGTATCCCAATCTGGCTTTGCGGGCTGGACTCAAGAGCAATGCCGGAGATTATCACATGGGCAGCATCTTGGGTTATAGCGGTGGTAGCAGTATTGGCTTGGGTTGGAAAACCGGCAATATTGATCTTGACTATGCTCTATCATCTTATGGTGATTTGGGCTTTATCAATCAAATCACCATAAGTTATAATTTCGGATCATGATCAGGTAAGGACTTTGCATTATTTTTTGTTTGAATTGGGAACAGAAGAACTGCCGGATAACGTGATTGTGCCTGCCATCAAAGCTTTACAGCGCTCCTTTGAGCAGAAGCTAAAAGATGAGAACCTTAAATGGGGAAAGCTGCGCATAGGCTCAACTCCTCGGCGCTTGAGCATTTATGCCGAAGATTTACCTCCGCGGCAAGCCGATATTGAGATCTCAAAGGTGGGGCCTGCGGTAAATATCGCTTATACGAGCGACGATGAATTGAGTCCTGCCGGACGTGGCTTTCTCAAAAAAAGCGGGGGCAGCCGCGCAGATTGCTATATCCATAAAAGCGAGAAAGGCGAGTTTTTGGCGGTAAAATATACCCAGGTGGGCAAGATGACCGAGGAGGTTCTGCGAGCTTGGATTGAAAGTAGCATAGCGCAGATTCCCGTGCCCAAAAAGATGATCTGGAATAGCAGTCAGGTGGCGTTTTCCAGGCCTATCCGCTGGATTTTAGCTTTGTGGGACAAGGCGGTTATCGAGCTGGAATTTGCTGGTTTGACTTCGGGGAATTACACCTACGGCAATCGCTATCAGATGCTGGAAGAAGCCATTAGGATCGAGCATCCCCAAGAGTATGAGCGCAAGCTGGAACAAGCCGGGGTGATTGTGGATCGTGAACGCAGGCGCAGGCTAATTCAAGAGCAGTGTTCTGCTTTGATGAAAGAGAGTTCTTTCAAGATCAAAGAAGATTCCCGACTGCTGGATACGGTTACCAATCTGATTGAGTATCCGCAAGCCGTGATCGGAGAATTCGAAGCCCGCTTTTTGCAGCTTCCGGAAAAAATCATCACTTCTACCATCAGCCAAAACCAGAAATACTTCTCGGTGTACGATGAGAGGGGGAATCTGACCAATAAATTTGTCTTTATATCCAATGGTGATCCCGCTTGTAACGATATTATCCGGGCTGGAAACGAGAAAGTAGTGGCGGCACGCCTGGAAGATGCCATCTGGTTTTTTAGCGAAGACACCAAGCATCCGCTGGAGGATTTTTTGCCCAAGCTGCAGGATGTGGTATTTCAATCCCAGATGGGTACCTATGCGGAAAAAACGGAGCGCCTTATCCGCCTCAGCGAATATATAGCCGAAGAGTTAAACTTAAGCGAGAGCACCAAGAAAAAAGCTATGCGTACCGCCCAGCTCTGTAAAGCGGACTTGGTGACCCTGATGCTGGGTGAAAAAGAATTTACCAAATTGCAAGGTTATATCGGGCAGCAGTATGCTCTGGTGCATGCAGAGGACCCCGAGGTGGCAGATGGGATCTATGAACACTATATGCCGCGGGGTAGCAATGACAGTCTGCCACAAAGTGATTGTGGTGCGATTTGTGCGATAGCGGACAAGGTGGATACCGTTACCGGCATTATCGGAGTGGGGCTGGTGCCTACCGGCAGTCAGGATCCTTTTGCCTTGCGCAGGGCTGCAGGAGGAGTGGTGCAGATACTCAACCAACGCTCCTGGAATCTGGATCTTATGGCACTGATAGATTTTGCCTATCACTTGCTCCAAGAGAAGGTGCCGGTCGAGGCTGAGCAAGTGGAAAAAGTGAAAGACTTTTTTGTGCAGAGGATGAGCTGGTTGCTCAAGGAATTGGGTATTAGCTATGATGTGGTGGCGAGTGTGATCGGCACAGATGTTTCCTCCTTTCCCCATCTGATCGCCCGCGCCCGCGCTTTGCAAGAGCTCAAACAGGAAGATGATTTTATCCGTTTGGTGATTGGTTTTAAGCGAGTAGCAAATATTATTGCTACTGAAAAGGACTTTGCTGAAATCCGGGTTGAACTTTTTAATAGCAAAGCGGAACAGGATTTGCACAAGGCTTTAGGAATCCTAAGCAGTCACATATCGGAAGCCTTAGAGCAGTTGGATTACACCAGGGCTTTGCACGAGCTGGTGGAGTTTGGCAGTGTTATCGATGCTTTCTTTGATAAGGTCCTGGTGAATTGTGCAGACTTAGAACTCAGAAAAAACCGCTATGCATTGTTATCGGCGATCCGTAATGAGTTTATTCGGGTGGCAGATTTATCTTTGCTCGTAGTGGAATCAGATAGTAATGGAGAATAAATGCAGATACTGGAAGTTTTGAAAAAGCGTGCAATCGCTATCGGAGGCAGGATAGTTCTCCCCGAAGCTTATGACAAAAGAATTCTGAAGGCAGCGAGCGAGCTCTCCGCCAAGAGCATTGCCAAGGTAGTGTTATTGGGAGAAGAGATCAAGATTTTAGCCGATGCCAAGACGATGAATTTGGACCTGACTGCGTGTGACATCATCAATCCTCGGCACAGTCCCGATCTGGAAGCTTTTGCCGCCATCCTGTATGAAAAGCGCCAAGAAAAAGGGCTTAACCGGAAAGATGCTCTTGCCACCATGCAGAATCCGCTTTACTATGGTGCTATGATGGTAAAGCAAGGCCAGGCCAAGGGGATGGTAGCAGGAGCGGCAAATACTACTGCAGACGTTTTACGGGCAGCTTTGCATGTGGTGGGGGTAATGCCCAATCTGCAAACTGTATCTTCTACTTTTATTATGGTGTCACCTTTGGAGGCGGATCCTACATATCTTTTTGCAGATTGCGCAGTGGTGCCCAATCCTACAGCGGAACAACTGGCCGATATCGCCAGCTCTACAGCTCAGACCAGACGTTTGATCCTGGAAGATGAGCCTTATGTGGCACTTTTGTCCTTTTCCACTAAAGGAAGTGCTGAACACGAATTGGTGGAGAAAGTCCAAAGTGCAAAGAACATTCTTGATTCGCGTCGGGTAGATTTTGCCTATGATGGAGAATTGCAACTCGATGCAGCAATCGTGAAAAAAATCGCCCACCGGAAAGCGCCTGATAGTAATGTTGCGGGCAGGGCTAATACGCTGATTTTTCCGGATTTGCAATCTGGTAATATCGGTTACAAACTGGTTCAACATTTGGGCGGTTATGAAGCCATCGGCCCCATCCTTCAAGGATTGGCTGCTCCAATCTGCGATCTTTCGCGGGGATGTTCCACAGAGGATATCGTAAATACGGTAATCCTCGTACTTTTGATGTCAAAAAATAAAAATATAGGGGGATAGGATGGCGATCAAGCTGTCAAATCGTTCCAAGCTGATCAAACCTTCACCTACCTTGAGTCTCACCGCTAAAGCAGCACAGATGAGGGCTGCCGGTATCGATGTGATAAACTTTGGCGTAGGTGAACCAGATTTTAACACTCCAGAGTACATCAAAAATGCTGCGCATCGGGCTATTGATGCCAATTTTACCCGCTATACCGGTAATGCCGGAATCCTGGAATTGCGCCAGGCAATCTGTGACAAGCTGAAGAAGGATAATGGGTTGATCTACACACCAGATGATATCATCGTGTCACCCGGAGCAAAGGCATCAATTCTTAACGTATTGATCGCAGTATGCGATGCTGATGATCAGGTCTTGATGCCCAGTCCATATTGGGTTACATATCCCTATCAGACTCTTCTTGCCGATGCGGTTCCGGTCTATGTGCCTACAGAAGAAGAAAATGGTTACAAGATCCAAGCTGATGTACTCAGACAAGTGATCGAAGACAGCCCCTGCGCCAAGGTTTTGGTGATAAATTCTCCCAATAACCCAACTGGATCAGTATATACTCGTAAGGAACTGGAAGCTATTGCCGAGGTTTGTGTGGCCAATGAAATTATGGTAATCTCAGATGAGATTTATGAACGGCTGATCTACGATGACGTCAAGCATATCTCGATAGCTTCCCTGGACCCCGAGATCAAAGAACACACCGTGGTCATCAATGGAGTTTCCAAAGCTTATGCGATGACGGGATGGAGATTGGGTTATGCAGCAGGCCCCACCCATATAATCAACGCCGCAAGCCGGGTACAGGCGCATGCTACATCCTGTGTAAATTCCATCACCCAAAAAGCCTGTGTAACCGCTCTTACTGAGGAAGATGGCACTATCGAAGCTATGCGCAAAGAGTTTTGGCAACGCCGGGATTATATGTATGATCTGCTGATGAAGATTCCTCACTTGACCTGCAAAAAACCCCAAGGAGCCTTCTATATCATGCCCAATGTTGAATGGTATCTCAAAAACAACGTAGTTGGACTCAAAAATGCCTATCAATTCTGCGATTTACTGCTGGAGAAATACAGTGTAGCTTTGGTAGCTGGCGGCTCTTTTGGACTGATGGGGACAGTCCGGTTTTCCTATGCCAATAGCATGGATAATATCACCAAAGGGGTGAGCAGATTTTCTGAATTCTTGAAGGAGATATGCCCATGAATGATTTGAATGATAAGCTGGAAGAACGCTGGCAGCAAAGACGCAAAAAAGGCTATAACTGGACCCGACTCATTGTCCTGGTTGTGATTCTGATAGCTGTTATTTATGGCATGAATATGCTGAAAAAGATGGGAACCAATACTATCGAACCCATGGCGGAAGTGCAGGATAGCACCGCTGTAATCATTCCGGAGCCGAATCCTTGAGTTTGGTCATCGTCGGCTCGATTGGATTGGATACCGTCAGCACGCCCAGCGGCAGTGTGATCGATGCTATTGGTGGCTCTGCCGTATACGGAGCGCTCTCGGGCTCATATTTTACCGCGGTAAACATCATTGGCGTGGTGGGAACAGATTATCCTAAAGCAGCTCTGGAAATCCTCGCCCGGCATAAGATCAATCTCGATGGATTGGAAGTATGCGAAGGCAAGACCTTCCGCTGGACCGGGCAGTATCACGATCTGAACAAAGCTGAGACTCTGCTTACCGAACTCAATGTCTTTGCTGATTTTGCCCCTAAACTGCCAGCAAGCTGCAGCACTTGCCACTCTTTACTATTGGCAAACATTCATCCTGCTCTGCAGATGCAAGTCCTCAAACAAAGTTCTTCCTACACTCATCTGGCCTGTGACACCATGAATTTTTGGATTAAAGATTGCCCCACAGAGCTGAAAGAGGTGATCTCAAAGGTGGATATCGTCTTTATGAACGAAGATGAAGTGCGGGATTTTACCAAATGCGGGGAGATCTTCTCGGCAGCGGCTGCATTACTGAAACTGGGCCCCAAACTGATCGTGATCAAGCGGGGCGAATATGGCAGTGTGGCAGTGAGCAAGGATGAGCTATTTTTTGCCCCGGCCTATCCCATTGTTCCAGTAAAGGATCCCACCGGAGCCGGAGATAGCTTTGCGGGAGCTTTTATGGCATGCCTGGAAGGGCATCAAGAGCTCACGCCTGCTCTGGTGCGCGATGCGATCCGGTATGGAACGGTCATGGCGGGGCTTGCTGTCAGTGAATTTAGTATTGATGGCATCGCAGACCTTAAGCGACCTATGATCGATGCATATAAGGAAAGATTATGCCAGATGAGCAGATAAAAACCATGGATTACAAGCAGGCTGGTGTGGATATCGCGGCCGGAGAACAAGCGGTAAAAGCGATCAAGGAGCGGGTACGCTCTACCTATAACGCCAATGTCTTAAGTGAACTGGGTAGCTTTGGTGGTTTGTACAGGATTGATAAAACTGCCTGGACAAAGCCGGTGCTGGTCTCCAGTACGGATGGAGTGGGCACCAAACTCTTGATTGCCATCAAAGCCGGAGTGTATGATACAGTAGGCCAGGATTTGGTAAATCACTGCGTAAATGATATCCTGGTGCAGGGTGCCTTGCCGCAGTTCTTTTTGGATTACATCGGCGTGGGCAAGCTGATGCCGGACATGATCTCCGGGATTATCGATGGTTTTGTTAAAGCTTGCCGGGAAAATTCGTGTGCTCTTATCGGTGGAGAGATGGCAGAAATGCCAGGCTTGTATCAAAGTGGAGATTTTGACTTGGCGGGAACCATGGTTGGCATGGTCGAAGAATCGCAATTACTGCCTCGTTCCAATATGAAGCCGGGAGATGTAGTTTTGGCCTTACCTTCCAGCGGATTGCATACCAATGGTTACGCTTTGGCGCGGAAAGTGCTCTTTGAGGTCATGGCTTTGGAGCTCGACAGCTATGTGGAAGAATTATCTTGCACCTTGGCCGAGGCTTTACTTGCCGTTCATAAGAGTTACCTGCCTATTCTGCAGCCCTATTTGCAAAATCCAGGTCTTAAAGCTCTGGCGCACATCACTGGAGGAGGCATCGCCGGGAACTTAAAACGCGTCTTGCCCCGTGGATTGAAGATAGAAATTGACTTGCCAGCGCAGGATCTTCCGGCGATCTTCCAGCTCATCCAAAAAAATGGCAACATAAGTTCTGCAGTAATGCGCCAAACCTTCAATCTGGGGATCGGGATGATCTGCATTCTCAGCCCTGAATTGGCAGAAAATATCCAAGCCAAGCATAAGGCGAGATATCTGGGTGAAGTGCAAACAGGCAGTGATGCAGCTCAGGTTGAATTTAAATGATTTCTTTAATTGCAGGTTTTTCAATGATATCAAGGGAGTTGAACAGAACTGTATTGGGATATGACGAAAAAAACTGCTTGACTGATTTTT
>JARRCD010000029.1 GCA_029982875.1 Candidatus Cloacimonadota bacterium
GGAGTGTCCAAAGCGGGCTTTACTATTAGCGGGAGCTGCTCCTTCCAAATAGGTATTGGTCAGATCATACAGAAAGATGCTCTCCTCAAGGTTGAAAATGCTGAGCGCAATAATAGATTTTAAAGTCTTACTTCCACCCAGACGCCCAAGCTGAATATGGTGGAGCCATCATCGCGTTTTTTATCGGTATTGATTTCATAGCTCGCAGAAAGGCCGCCACTGATGTTTTGGTCAAATTGGTAGGTTGCGCCGGGAGTTAGGACAAATCTGGAAGTAGAGCGGTCTACCTGAGAGGTGTCTCTTCCTTTGGTTACATCCTCGTTATTTTCATAGGTAATGCCCATGGAGGATGTGAGTTGGTTATTGATATGGATTTTTTTGCCTGTAAAGGGGATGGTAAAGCCTTTACCGGCAGTAAAGCTATAAGACACATTACCATTGAGAGCCAATGTGTTTGAGGTCTTAACGATATCATAGGAATCCATATCGGTAATATTCTCTGTCTGGGACATAGACAGGCTGAGATTGGTATTGATCTTATTGATGATATTGCCGGTAAAGCCGATCACCGGGGACATGGAAATGGTGGATGATTCTTGTTTGGGTTTGTCCCAATCCACATCGCCACTGGCTCTGGTAGTATATTGGAAGCCGGTATTGAGCCTTGCTCCTTGCAGATAGTTCGATAGTCCCAGCCAGGGCTCCCAATTCATCAGACTGAGTGTAATATCAGGAAAAGTAGTGGAAATATTTTGTTGGCTGGCTGCCGAGTATCTGCGATTATTGCTATGGGAAAAATTGATCGTGCTATCGAGATTGCGTCCTAAGAAGAGGCCTGAGGAGAGAGTGATGGTATTATCATTGCCGATAGCGTCCAGATAATCTCTGGGCATGGAATGCGGAATACCAATCCGAAAGTCAAAACCGGGCAGGTCAGTTTTGCGGGTAAAATTCATGGTATACCCATTTTGGTAGGAAGCAGTGATATTTTTGACCCGAGCCAGATAGTCGAGCAGCATAATAAAGGGATTGATTCCTGGAGATTTTTCCTCTTCTTGCTCTTCTTTTTCTGCGGGTTCCTCTTTTCCTTCTTCGCCATTTTCAATATCCTCAGCAGGGGCTTGATCCTTCTCATCCCCGGCTTTAGGCTCCGCTATCGAGGTAGAATCAGATTGCGCATCTGCTTCGGGATCAAGGGAATTAAGGGGTTCACCCAGCTCGTCCAGGTTTTTTTCTTTGCCACTTTGTTCAGCTTCACTTTGCTCGCGCTGCTTTTCTTCTTCAGCCTGTTCCCGCCTCTTCTTTTCTTCAGCCTCAAGTTGCTGTTTGCGTAGTTCTTCTTCTTGCATTTCCCGGAGCTTCTTTTCCCCCTCGCTGAGACCCTCGTAGATATCTCCTTTTTTGTCGCTTTCACCACCCTGAGTATCTTTGGGTGAGCCATATCCAGGTCTCTTGCTCTTGAGTTTCTGAACAAGATTGGTAAGGAGGGTGGAATTCATCAAAGAAAGATTGCTGCGAATGCTTCTATTCACATTGCCATCACTTTGAAAAACCTCTTCTTGTTGTCCGTCTATAGTCTCATAATATTTACGCTGAGAATCTGTGTAACGTGCTGATACACTACCACTGAAATTCATCACTCTGGGGAAATAATTGGGATTGAAATTCAGCCCCAAATCCTGCACATATTCGGTTTGCCTGCCGATATTGATGTTCTTGATCAAATGCTTCTGGGTCAGATCACGCTTGGTATTGAACCTCGCGGTAGCATTGATATCAGTGGTAAGAGGCCAGGTAATGTTGTTATCACTGGTAAAGACTCTGGTGGGGACCGAATAGGATCTGGGATACCATCCATATTCTCCATCACGCTGTTCCCAATTCCAGCTATTGGGTTCATTGTTGTTAATCGTAAAGCTATTTGAAAAAGCCGAGGGGAAGAAACCCAAACGGTAGTTTTTGAAAAGGCCAAAACTCACCTTATCGGTTGGGAAGTTAAGGTTATAGCTCAGGGTCCCCCGCCAGGAAGTAGTGGTGTCCACAGCGGTGGAAGTATGAGAATAGCGATGCTCTGCATTTCCGGAAAGCGAGAGCTTGCCCAGACTGTATTCCAAGAGCTTGCTTTGCGGGACATTACGCATGCTATAGCCAAATTCAGTGTAATAAGACAAAGTCTCTGTTCGTTCGCGTTCCCGTTGCTCGGGATCGGTGATACTGTCTATCAAAAGGTCCGAATTTGCCCGGTATCTCGGTTCTCCAGTGGTGTGGTTACGGCGGAGAGTTACGGGTATATCCAAGCCCCAGGAATTGGGGAAAAACTTATTTAAAAAGTACTTATTGATGATATTTAGCGTCTGAGTTTGAGTATAAGTATTTGTCCTGCCGCGCTGGATCACCGGATTGAAGTTCTCGCTTTTGGATTCGAATTCCACGTCCAGCGTAGAGAAATCGGCAAATTTAGTATTCAGACTGACGCGCTGAGCCACCCCGATATCCTGATAAGGATTTGCCACTCGCATATCATTGAAATAAATGGTGCCATTCAGAGCCTCATTTTGGGACTCCGTATGGGGATTGATCACACCCAAGAATAATTCACGGATCGTAGTCAAAGTAGGTCTTCCCCGATAAAAATAGGTTTTGTCTCCTACCACCAAGGTGTCTGAGGTCGCTCCCGGATTTTTCTCTTTGAGGGCAGAAATCTGCTGCAGATCATACTCCAATTCCTGCCACAGGTTTTGGTTCATTTTACTTTGATAGGGGGCTACCGGGATGCGCTGCGTAACCTGATAGTAATTCAGAGAATCCGCACCAATCCTGAAAAATACATCAATCTCTTCCAGGGTGGAACCCTCCTCAACCTCAGGATATACCCAATAGCGCAGGCTCTCGTATGATAAAAGATTATAATAATCAATCATGCTCTGCCTGAGAATAAGTTGGTTATCGCTCTGCAGATTTGCAATATCCACAGATAAGGCAGATTCAGATGTTTCGCGGCGATCTTCGGTATACACTGTGCCGGGAGGCGAGGTATAGTGATTCGAATTCTTTTGGTTGTTTGCGATCCCCGTAAGATAGGTGGTGTTATAAGCGGCGAGCTCAGATTCCGAGAGGATTCTCCCACTGAGATCGCGTACGAAGAAATCCTGCCATTTGTTTCCCACCACAGCAGCATCGGCCAGATAGACCTTTACTGAGGAGTCGCATTGCAACCATATTCGGGCGTAGGAGATCTTTTTCAGAGTAGGCTGAATGGCTGTGCTGCTATTGTTTACTATCGTATAATACTCAGGATCGGTAAGCGGAATGCGGTAAAGCACCCATCCATCGTGATTTTGACCGGTGGTATCAGCTAAGGAAATGCTGTAGCTGAAATAGCGGTCCAGCTGATTTAAAACCCCATTGCCATCGAGGTCTTCGGTATCGAGCACCCTGTTTCCTTCAGTACCATTGATCTGAGGGTAATCTCCATTTGCATCAATACTTGGATCGGCTAAATCAAAGGGATCATGACCAGCTTCTCCATAAGGAATGCCATCCAAACCGATATCTTCATCCAAAGTGAGTACGCCATCCAGATTGGTATCTTCTGTATCGAGGCGATTCAGACCTCCAAATTCGGTGTAAAAATCTTCATTGATATCGCCCAAGTCTACCGTGAGAATTACATCCGGTCTGGGCATACCTTCTTCCTGATCGACCTTGACCATCAATTCAATGTATTTCTTTTGAGAAAAATCCAATTGATTGCCCAGATATTTCATCACACCACTCCAGCTTTGCACCCCGCTACCTGGTATATAGAGATTGCTCGGCCAATGCCGCAGAGCCAGAACAGTAGCTGTCTCTTTGCGTTCCCGCTCGGTCAGGGTGGCAGGGTCTTCGATCTGTTCCCGGCGAATGTTTTTGGGATTGAACCAATTTATCCGTCCTTTGGCCAAAGAAGTGCCAAAGGGTTTGCTGCCTTGTGCCCATGCAGAAAAGGTGACCCCCAGTGGATATGAATCCATGATAGCTTCCATATCATCCACATAAGAAATCTTCTTCTTGCTCGACGAATCACCATAGATATTGGGGATGGTATAGGCAATCTCTCCGCTGAGGTTGATCTGGCTCTCTTGAGTAGTGGATATCAAAGGTAAAGCATCTATCCACCGGGTGATAAAGGCAGGTTTGAATCCCAGCTGGCCATCCACATTTGCCATCCACATTTCGATGTTTTCATTACCGATCCGCGGTCTTTTGTCCGATACCGTCTCGGATCTGTAGATGAGGGTTCCGCCCAGTTTAGCGTAATCAGTAAGCTCCCAATCCGCCCTCATGCCGGCTAAGGTCTTACGCGCGACATCAAACATGGATCTGCTCTCATAATCTATCTCAATCTTGGCATCGGGATCCTTCCCAGCGGGCGTGAGAAATGTTATCCTGCCAAAATCGTAATCTACCAGATAATCAACATTTTCGGTCTGTTCCAAGCCATTTACTTTGACTCTTACACTCCCTTCCAGGATCCCAGTTTGGGATAAATCTATCGCTTCTCTTCCTATCTTGCCTTTAACCGATAGGTAGAAGCTTATATCTTGGTAGCTGATGTTTTCGTTTTCTTCCTCATACAGCACATCATCACCCAGGGGCCGGAAGGGCTCGATAAAGGGAAAAAGAATCAAGCCGGCAGAGAGATTTACCGTAGTATCATCTCCATTTATCAAGCCATCTCCGGTGCTATCCAGCCTGAGATAATCCATATAGGTGATGAACTGCCCGGTATTTAAACTATCGGGAAGATTGTAATTCCTGGTATTATCCACATTTAGGGTGTAAACATCCAGTCTAAATCCATCACTTTTGATATTGGTCTTATTCATATTATAGACATTACGCATTTGGTAATGCCATACGTTATTATCATCATCGGGATTGTATTCTTGATTGCGGCGACGGATCACAAAGGGATAAATCAGCTCATTATCAGGAATCTGCCCTTCAGTATAAAAATCCTCCGAACGAACCTGAATCCCATCTCTTCTATCGTACATAACGGCCAGGGTCGCTCGACGGTCTATATTCTTCAGCAGAGTGATGAAGCCAGCATCATAATCAGTGATAAAATCTGTCCCTTCGATCAATTCATCATAATAGGGAACATAGTGGTTGCTTGCACTGATGAAAATAGTATCCCCCAAGGCTGAAGCCACATTATTAGCTGCATTGGAATCATCCATAAACAAGCGTACCGTGCCATACTCCGGCAAGAGATTGGCATTTTTGATAATCCAGGCGCCAGCAGGGTCTGTCACTATCGCATTATTGACCCAACCCAGAGGCAGGGAGCCGATATTGGTCTCGTCGTAGATCTCATATAGATCAAAAGGATCGCTGAGATAATACATGGTACGGGCAGCGTAATCCCGGGAGCGAAAGACCACACTATCTGCTTGAGCTTGTCCCACATAGCTCATGGAATTCTTTTGTCCTTCCTCTTTGGAAGCAATCACTGTAAGATCGAGATCTTTATACTTGAACTTGCTGGTAACACCGAATAGCCCCTGGGAACTGGTAGAATAGCTAATATATCTGCTTCCGGATAGCGACAGGGTGATATTCCCCGCTTCGATGGAGCGCACAATTTCATCTTCATCACCGGTATATTTAATATTGACATTATTGGGATCAAAGAGCTGTTCATCTTGATTGGAGTTGTATTTCAGGTTTACGGAGATCTTATCGCCGATAGTCCCCGTGAGGCTGAGATTGGTTTCCTGTTCCATCTTGATATCGACAGTGCTTCGGTTCTCGGTCTCATAGATAGGTATCTGTTTACGTTTGGTGCTGCTCACCTGCAGAGTAACTTTTTGCGTTCCATCGAGATTCAGGCGGCTGGCCCCGCTGCCCAAAACGCGCTGCACAGACTTAGGCAGCGCTACAGAAGGCAGATCAAGCACAAACTCGCGGATCAACCCGCTGGATGTAGTCTCAGCAGTTTGCGCGTAGTCCTTGATATTTTCCAGCAGAGATTTACGAAAGGCTTGGTATTGCATATTGCTAAGATACTGATCAAAGCTAAGTGGGATGGGAGGATGCAGATTGAGATCTTCCACCAGGGTATATACTATAACGCGCTGTTTCTCAAAATCCAGCTTTTCTTCATGGGTAAGTTTGAGAGCCGGAATCTGATATGGCTTTTGCCGGTAAATATTTAAGCCCTTATCCAGCTTGTATATAAGTGGCCTGTTATTGATTAAGGGATGATAGCCCTGGATATAGAGACGGGGCTCAAAGGTCTCAGCACCCATAAATATGGGTATTATCAGCAGAAAAATCAGCCAGCTTTTGCGCATAGGGTCATGATTCGTTTTGAATCAAAGCATTCATAGCCAGATACAAACCCTCTAACGTGAGGTTTTGATCCACCACATAATCCGCAGCGCACATCGGGGCAATAATTGAAGCCAAACCTCCGGTAAGGATCACCTTGAAAGGTCCGTATTGAGAGTAATTTACCTTGATCTCCGAGATGAAGCCTCTTAGCATCAATGCATGCCCAGTGATGATGCCCGATAACAAAGCATCAGTCGTACAATTTCCCAAGAGCTGTTTTGGCGCTTTTAAGACTACGTTTTTTAGCATAGCTGCTTTTTCAAAGAGATGATTTGCCGCTGTCTTGACTCCGGGAGCAATGATTACACCCGCATAAAGCCCCTCGCTATCAATCAACTGGATAGTAGTAGCGGTACCCAAATCCACTACCAAGGTAGAGCCTGAGTATTTCTTCCAAGCTCCAAAGGCATTAGCCACCAAATCCGGACCTACTTCCGCAGGGTCCTTGATCAGATAGCGCAGACCCAATTTGGACAACCCATTTATATCGTATATCTTGGCCTCGCTATGTTGCATGATCATTTCCCGCCAGATATCATGCACTTTGGGTACCACACTACACATAGCCACATATTTGAATTGGGCTATCTCGTAGTGATGCACTTTTTGCTGGAACAAGCTGAAATAATCTTCGGCTGAGTATGTTGCATCTGTCTCGAAGCGGTAGCGAATCTTGAGGTTATCCTGCTCAAAGATCGCACACACTATATTCGAATTACCGATATCCACCATCAAGGCAGGACCGGTTATCGCGCTATTTAGCATAATCCCTGCTCACATTAGATTTTTGAATACAAAAACAAAAAGAAACATCACCAAAATCAATTTGTGAGATACTATGATTGTGTCAATGGATTTGTGTAAAATTGTGCATATCCCTACTTAAAAAGCGCTACCTCAGTTGTTTTCAGAGCTTGTGAGGGGCTTGTGATCAAATCAGAAAGCGATAACCGCATTTACAACCAAGAGAAGTTTATATCCCCACACTTGAGGCCAGGGTAACCAAAGCCATGAGGGCATTGAACAGCACCTTGTAATCCTCATGGACGTATAAGATGGTCTTGCCATCCAGACGCTTGACATCAGGCATCAAACATGCCACATCCGCCATGGAGGTGGAGTGCAATTCCAGCTTCAATTCGATGGGAGCATCAAAAGTGAAGATAGGCAAGGCCCTTTGCTGCAAAGCTTCTTTGACCATAGTGGAAAGCTCTGCATTGACTTTGACAGAGGAGTAGCTCTTGGCTGCGAACTTAGCGATTCCTTCTTTGGTAGCTACATATCGTAACCAAGGCATTGGGGAACTTAGTTCCCGCTCCAAGGCCCTATCTCCGCTAACCAAGGCCACAGGAACATGATGGTATCCCGCATAAGCTGCATTGATCAGAGCTTCATTCATCGCCTCGCCGTTGATCCAGATTTTTTGGATCCTACTATTGCTATAAGTATGATCCATATTGCCCAGCAAGGCTCCAGTCCCGGCATGATATCCCAAGAGGAAGACCATGTCGTAGCTCTCGTCAAAAGCTGGCATCATATACTCAGGACGTGGGTCCCCGCTGATCAATGTGATTCTCTCATCAAGTGCGGTAATTTCATAGCTCAGATTATCCCCTTCGTCATGTGAATCTGCAATGGCGATCTCGGTGATATCCTTATTCTGCTCGCTATTCAAGATGGCTTTCAGCGCGGTCGAGACATGTGTCTGCATACAGCTTTGCACCGCTTTGCGGTCTTTTTTCTCATGCCCCCAGTTAAATGTTCCGGGCATCCCTTCCATATCGATGGAAATATAGATTTTCATAATCTTTCTCCTGCTATCAAGGCACCTAATCTTACATTGTTTTTCAGTAAGGCGAGATTGGCAGTTACGCTTTTGCCAGCGGTAGATTGAGCCAGTTTATCCAAGAGATAAGGAGTTACGGCTTTACCGCTTAGAGCTTGAGCATCTTTGAGGGCTTGTCGGATGTGAGGCTCAATATCGGAATAGAGAATCTCATCAGCTTCCGGGATGGGATTGGCTATCAACAGAGCTGGAGCTTGTTCCGCATTCTCCGACATCAATCTGTAGACCTCAGCAATTTCGCTTAGTTTGCTGATTTCGGGGATTTTGTAGCCACTGTTCCGGGAGTAAAAGCTGGGAAAATCCTGGCATTGCCAACCATAGACCGGCACATTAGCGGTTTCCAGGGCTTCCAGAGTAGCTCCAATATCCAAAATAGCCTTGCATCCCGCACACACCACGATTAGCGGAATCTCAGCCAAGGATTTGATATCCAGCGAGATATCCAATGTCTTCTGCCAAGCCCGGTGTACACCCCCGATTCCCCCGGTCGCAAAGACCTTGATTCCCGCTTTGTGCGCCAAAGCCATAGTTGCAGATACCGTGGTTCCTCCGCTTGCTTTGCGCACTATCGCCAGAGGCAGATCCCGCCAAGCCAGCTTTTGCAGCTCTTCACCCTGGAGAATCTTGCTCTTGAGGTTTTCTATATCACTTGATTGCATCCCAATCAAACACTCTCCATCCAGGACACATATCGTAGCAGGTACTACATGATGCTGATCAGCAATAGCTTCCAACGCGGTGAGAATTGCGAAATTCTGCGGATAGGGTAAACCATGCGTGATTACGGTAGATTCCAAGGCTAAAACAGGCTTGTGTGCGGCCAGAGCTTGAGCCACCGCGGGAGAGACTTTCAGGGGAAAATTTGAGTTCATGGGATCAGCTTTTATTGAGTTGTAAAGTGATTAATTTCGATTTGATCATTCGTCTTTGCCATCACCATTTTCGGGGTGAATAATATAAACCTCTACTGGAGCCACGCCGGGGCGGATTAATCCGATCTTCTTGGCCGCAGCGAAAGTGAGATCAAGATCGCGACCTGGAGGGTAAGGACCACGATCGTTCACCCGCACCTTTACTCTCTTGCCATTCTGGGGGTTATTTATCATAAGTATTGTATCGAAGGGGAGGGTTTTATGAGCACAAGTCATAGCGTATTGATCAAATACTTCACCACTCGCTGTCTTTCTGCCATGAAAATAATCGGCATAGTAAGAAGCGACCATTATCTCAGGTTCATTCCCCGGAGGCTCTTGTGTGTGCTGAGACTCAATCACCAAGTCAGCTTGAGATTGGCTGATTTCCTCATTGCCCAAATCTGTCACAGAAAATGCAACTACCGGTCCAAACAGGAGGATATGCAATCCCAGATAAGTGACAAGAAGTTTCTTTCTTAGTGTTCTCATACTGTTCCTATATTGTTTTTTATTTGATCCGATGATACAGATTTAGCCTTGCCTATCTGTCAAGCAAAAAATCCTTTTTACTAAGCTTATTATCTGATTTTCAAGATCTTATGAAAGCCCTGTCAGCCATTTTGAGCACTCATAATAGTCCTTACCAGACAGTCGGAGGTGAATTTTGGCTTACTCCTTCATATTAGGATTTTTGCGCATAATCAATTGCTTCTACCCTCAGATCTCATTCTTGAGAGCAATAACGATTAAAAGCGGCAAGATTCTCCTCCCAAATCTACTAACCCTGGCAAGCTGCCCAGTTACCCGCCTGGCACTGCACCACCATTACGCCACCATTACGCCTCGCAGGCGCAATGCTCGAGCGATCTTATTGAGCTATAGGTTGATAAAAGTATTGATCAGAAAAACTCATAGCATCACGGAGATTTATTTGGCTTTCTTGAATGGGACTATGCTCAAATTAGTTTTGAAATAAATTCCCGGGAGCATAGCTCGAAAAAGGGAGCAGCGCAAAAGGATCGCAGCAATAGCGATCCTTAAGATTCATATTTATGATTGATTTAGAAATTGTAACTGCCCCCACCTTCCAAGACTCTGTAGGTTGGCAATCTGAACTTGAATTTGAGGCCTTGAGTCTGTTCCCAAAAGCTGAATGGTGCATCCAAAGTGCTTTGCCAGTGAGGAATTTGCTTCCCCTCGGTATAGGTTTTTACAGCCTCGCTGCTTTCACTCATGAGTTCGGGGAAATCGATCATAGCGCTGGTCATTTTGTTAAACAGTGTATAGCTGAAGATGCTATACTTTTCACCCTGCTGTTTAAGTTCTTTGCCTGGAGCACTTGCCATGGCAAAGCCTTGATTGGGTCTGAGGCGTTCTATCGCAGCCAAGCCTTTATCTTTGGCGCACAAGCTTTTGGGGAAAGGTTTCCCCATCTGTCTGCTTTCTAAGATCATAAATGAGCGATGCGCCCGGGAGATTGCTTCCAAGACCACGTCTACGCTGAGTTTGGCGGCATCATCTGGTTTACTATCTTTAGAGCTATAGGGAATCAGGTAGTTTTTCCCACTTTCCTGCATCGTGTAACCGGCATAATAAAAGACCGCTACGTCATTTTTGGTTAGTGAATTTTTGAAGGTTTCGAGCGCGTCGATCATCTGCTGATAGTTTTGATCTTTGTATAGATTCACCTGGTAATCCATGGCAGTGAAGGCATCTGCGGCTAATTGGGCATCATTAAGGCTGGTAGATATTTGGTATTTATCAAAGCCGCTATTGCCAATTATCAAAGCTTTTCTTTGGGCAAATGCCGATAGACTCAGGATGAGCATAAGCCAGAGCATGAGATATCGCTTCATGATCTCTCCTTTTTCAATTTCATTTTTGGCAGTTTGTCTCAAGGGATTTTTGCGTCAAGGACTTTTTCACTGTGCAGAGCTAAAGCCGGTAGGAGATTGTTCAAATAGCACAACCATTCCGATAGGACTCAGGCTTGTCAAGTCTGCACTTGGGGTCGATATTTGTGCGTTTCACCCCCTTTCCCGTCAACCTAATGCGATAACTTATTGGAAATAGATCAGGTCTTTGGGAACATTCTCCTGGTAGATTAAGCAATTCAATAAAAAAAATCTGGAATAACATGGTGGTTGAGACGATTTATCTTGACGGAAAACAAAGTATCGAAAATATTAGCACTGAGTCTGAGATTCAATCCAACAGCAATGATGTATATAGGTATTGGTATTATACCGCTACACAAAAATCACAAGCGAGGTTAAACCGTGAAAGACGTATTCCAAAATCTAAACCAGATTGACGGTGGCATCGTATTGGATGCTGCAACTGGCAGAGGTGAATTCATCAATGTTCTCAAGCATAACCTCAAGAGTTATAATCAGATTATCGGGGTAGATAACTCCGAGAAAAGTGTGGCTTATGCCCAAAATCTTTTCCCTGAAAACAACGTTGAGATATATCGGATGGACTTGGAAGAATTAGCCTTTGAAGATGCTTATTTTGACACGGTATGTCTCTCAAACTCTTTGCACCACTTTGAAAATCCGCAGCAGGTTTTTTCTGAATTGCTGCGCGTCCTCAAACCAGGAGGCTGTTTTATCCTCACGGAGATGTATGCGGATGGCAATCAGAGTCCGGCCCAGATGACTCATATTCTGATGCACCATTGGGTAGCCAAAGTGGATAGTTTGTGTGGAAATTACCATGCTCCGACGTTCAAAAAAAGTGAAATCGAAAAGATGGTAAAAAAGCTACAACTCCAGAGCGTGAAAACGATTGATTTTTACCCTCAAGTGGATGATCCCAAACAGCCCAAAACATGTGCTGGCTTAATCAAGAATTGTGAAGCTACGATCAAGCGACTGGAGATGATGCAAGGCCCTGAAGAACTCATCAACGAAGGGAAATCCCTGATCGAGCGCATTCATACGATTGGCTGTGCCAGTGCATCACGGCTTTTAATAACAGGATACAAGAAAAAAGGAGATAACAAATGCTCATAGAAGACGATCTATTTCAAATGAATCAATCCCAGCTGACCAAGCTGGCTAAAAAAATGTCCATCCCAGGCTATAGCCAACTCAAAGGTGTTGACCTGATCTTTAAGATGTATGAATTTCAAGCGGCTCAAGAAGGCTTGGCCTTTGTGACCGGATGTCTGGAAATCATGGATGATGGCTTCGGTTTCCTGCGCTTCCCCAACAATAGCTATTTACCCGGCCGTGATGATGTATACGTCTCTCTCACCCAGATCCGCCGTTTTGGACTCAAGACAGGTCACATGGTCTCGGGTCCTGTCCGCTCACCCAAAGAAGGAGAAAAATACTTTGCCCTCCTCCGTGTTGAAGCCGTAAACTATATGGCTCCCAGCAGTTTGCAAGACATCAGAACCTTCGATGAACTCACCCCTTATTATCCCACCGAGCGCATCAACCTGGAATTTGATCCCGAAAACTACAGCACCCGCATCATCAACCTCTTTACTCCAGTTGGGAAAGGGCAGCGCGGCTTGATCGTGGCAGCCCCCAGAACCGGAAAAACCACTCTCTTACAGGATATCGCCAATGCTATTCTGAGTAATCATCCGGAAGTATATCTCATAGTCCTGCTGGTGGACGAGCGCCCGGAAGAAGTCACGGAGATGAAGAAAGTGCTAAAACCTGGAAACAGAGAAGTAATCTCCTCCACTTTTGATGAATCCCCCAAAAATCACTCCAATGTAGCAGAAATCATCCTGGAGAAATCCAAGCGCATGATAGAGCTGGGACAAGACGTTGTAATCGTGCTGGATAGCATCACACGCTTGGCCAGGGCTTACAACAATATCACACCTTCCAGCGGTAAAGTGCTCTCGGGCGGGATCGACGCAAATGGATTGATCAAACCCAAAAAGTTCTTCGGTTCTGCCAGAAATACCGAAGAAGCAGGTAGCCTAACCATCATCGCCACCGCTTTGATCGATACGGGTTCCAAAATGGATCAGGTAATCTTTGAAGAATTTAAGGGCACGGGTAATATGGAATTGGTGCTGGATCGCAGCATCTCCGATATGCGTCTGTATCCTGCCATTGATCTGGTCAAATCCGGAACGAGAAGAGAGGAACTGCTGCTCACCAAAAACGAAATCAATCGTATGTATGTTTTGCGAAAATACCTTAAAACCATTAGCCCTATTCAAGGTATCGAGACCCTGCGTAAACGCATGCAACAAACTAAAAGTAACGACGAGCTGCTTAATTCGATGAGTAATTGATGGAAATCACCTCACCAGGCGGAGATCTGGAAAAAGTAAAATATGCCATTCTCTATGGTGCGGATGCCGTTTACTGCGGTTATCAGGAGTTTGGGCTCAGAGCTACCGCGGGTAATCTCGACAAAAACGAATTGCTGGAAGCGATTTCTTTTGCCCATGCCCAAGAGGCAAAGCTATATCTCACCCTCAATGCCTATCTCAAAAACCGGGATTATCCGCTATTAGCGGCTTTTGTAGATTGGCTGGCAGATACCGCTATTGATGCGGTAATCGTTGCAGACCCCGGAGTGTTTGACCTGGTGCAAAGCCGCACATCTATCCCAATTCACATCAGTACCCAAAGTAATATTACCTCTATGGCAGCAGCGAGATTTTGGTATGAACGCGGGGCAAAGCGCATTATTCCGGCTCGGGAATTGAGCTTTCAAGAAATCCTCGAGATCAAAGCTGCTTTGCCCTCATTGGAGCTGGAGTGTTTTATCCACGGCGCTATGTGTGTTGCCTATTCTGGACGCTGTCTGTTAAGCGCATATCTAAACGATCGCAGCGCAAATAGTGGGGCTTGCACCCAAGCTTGCCGCTGGGATTGGGCTTTAACCCAAAAAGAACGTCCTGATCAGTATTTCCCCATATCCGAGGATCAATATGGTAGCTATATCCTGAGCTCCAAAGATCTCTGCTTACTGGAAAAAATGCCTCAGCTCACCCAAGCCCAAATTCACGCAGGAAAGATCGAAGGACGCATGAAGAGTATCTACTATGTAGCTCAAACCAGCCGTCTGTACAAAGCAGCTTCCCAGGCCGCAGCGGATGATACTGCTCTGTGGGAACTTCTCCACAAAGAGATCTATAAGGTCTCCCATCGCCCCTATTGGCAAGGTTTCTATGCTTTTGCGGAGACTCCAGCCGGCATTGTGGCTCAAGACTCTGCGCCAGCCTATTATTCAGAAAGTCAGTTTTGTGGAAAAGTAATTGCTCATGAAAAAGACAGGCTGATCTTTGATGCCCTAACCAAAGTATCCGTGGGAGATGAGCTTGAGCTGATCTTTCCCGATATTACGCAAGATCTTAGCTTAAAAGTGGATAGAATATATGACCTTGACGATAACTCTGTATCAGATACTAAACCCAATTTCCGCTACTTTATCCCAGCGGCAGAGATCGATACCGAAGGAGTCCTGATCCGCAAATGCGTAAGCTCCTGATTCTCTTTGTACTCGCTCTCACCTTTGAGCTCTGCGCCGATGTAAGGAAGGATTTTGCCAAGGTGGAAGAGCTGTACAATAGCGGTAAATTGGATGAAGTGGCCGATAAACTATCACGCCTAAAATCCAACCGCGATGAGGAGCAGGCTTTACTTTTATACTATTCAGCTTTGTTGCATAAAACCAAAGCTCAAGCGCTGGAAGGTTTCCTCAGCGCAGCACAGGAATTCCCCAAGACTCACTACGGTCAACTTGCCATGCTGGAAGCAGCAAAAATCTATATCCTGGAACGTGAAATTCCCCAAGCTCAGGCTCAGCTGAGGCGCATCAGTTCTGCCAGGATCATCGAGCGCTTTTACTGGTTGGCGGTCACCTTTTATTGGCTGGAAGATTATCCGTCTGCTATCGCTAATGCCGAAAACTATCTCCGGCTCAGTCCGGCAGGCAGAGTATCCGAATCAGCCTTGCATCTGGTAGCAGATTCTTATATCGCCCAGAACAAATACCAGAGTGCAATCTCGAGCTTACATAAGATCAAACGATTGCCGGAATATGACCAGCAGTATTATTACTACCGTCTTGGTTATGCTAACGAGCTTGGGGGTGATTCCGGTGCAGCTCTTAGGGCTTATCGCACCGGCTATGAATTGGACAAATACTCGCAGGTAGCCTTTAATATTGAAGAACGGCTCTTTGCGCTACGCAGTAGAGCTCCAGCTCTGGATCTGAGCTTTTTGTACCCCTATACGCCCCTGGACATAGCTGCTTCGCAGGATAGCACTGCTACCCCTGCTATAGAGGCTATACCAGATTCGCTGCGAATCGCTTTGCCCCAATTTGATAGCTCCACACCCCTTAAGGTATCGTTCCAGCCAGCTCAAGGTTCCTTCTTACAAGCGGGAAGATTCTCAGTTGAATCAAACGCCAATAGACTGGTAAGCAATATCCGTGAGATGAAAATCCCAGCTCTATATTATGAAGATGACTATGAGGGACATAAGACCTGGGTGGTCTTAGCCGGACCCTTCGATAGCGCTGCACAAAGTAACCTTGCCAAAGAGATTCTAAGTAAAAGCGACATACATAGCTTTGCTGTACAATACTAATGGATAAGAGCAAACTCACTCCCATGCTGAGGCAGTACTTTGAAATCAAGGAAGCGCATCCGGATAAGCTCATTCTCTTCCGGATGGGAGATTTTTATGAGACCTTCTTTGAGGACGCCGTTACCGCAGCCAAAATCCTGAATATCACGCTCACTACGCGTAGCAAGAAAGACGACAATCCGGTTCCCCTGGCTGGGTTCCCTTACCATGCCTTGGATAACTATCTGGACCGCCTGATCAAAAGCGGGCTCAAAGTAGCGATTTGTGAGCAAACTGAGGATCCTAAACAAGCGGTAGGTTTGGTCAAGCGCGCCGTAACTGAGATTATCACACCTGGAGCCGTATTGGATCAAAACCTCTTGGAAGGCTCGGCAAATGTATTTCTCTGCACTCTTTACCGATCAGAAAAGCATAAACTCTGTGGTCTGGCACATCTGGATCTGTCTACCGGAGAATTCTTCTTCACAGAATTAAACAGCGCTGAGCTGAGCAATGAGTTACAACGCTTGAGACCTGCCGAAATCGTGGTTGATTCCACTGCCAATGAAGCCTTTGTAAAAAGTTTGAACCTGGATTTTGAGCCGACGGTAAGCATATTTGACGATTGGCAGTTTCAACCGGCCGAAGCTAAAACTGTGCTCAAAAAGCACTTTGGCGTAACCACGCTGGAGCCTTATGGCGCGCATAACAAAGTAGCTGGAGCTACGGCAGCCGGAGCAGCTTTGGCTTATGTTAAGAGCTTGTATCAGACTCCTATGTCCCACATCTCCACCTTGCGTTATTACTCTTTAGTGCAATATATGCAGCTGGACGAGATCAGCCGCCGCAATCTTGAGCTCACCCGCAGCATCCGCTACGGCAGTAAGCACGGCAGTTTGTTAAGTGTGATAGATCAAACTCAGACTCCGATGGGAGGACGACTCTTAAACCAATGGCTGCTGCATCCCTTGATCAAGCAAGAAGATATCCTCGCACGTCAGGAGCGTATTGCCGCTTTCATGCAACAAACTGCCTATCTGAAGGATATCCGCCAAGTGCTCAAAGAGATCGGTGATATCTCCCGCATTGTCTCTCGCTTAGGTTCGTTGCGGATCAATCCCCGAGAATTATTGGCATTACGCAGCTACTTGCTCAGCGCCAAGGATCTGCGAGCCCATCTGCTGAATTTCCAGGAACTGCTTTTTGAGGAGTGGGCCTCTCTGCTGGATAGCTATGATGATATCTGTACTCGTATCAGCACGGCAATTTGCGAGAAACCTCCAGTTACGATCACCGAAGGGGGTATCTTCAAGCGAGGCTATCAGGAAGACCTGGATGAGCTAATGGAGATCGTGCATGATGGCAAAAGCTGGATCGCGCGTTTGGAAGAAGATGAGAAGCAAAAAACCGGCATTCCCAGCCTGAAAGTAGGCTATAACCGGGTCTTTGGCTACTACATTGAAGTAACCGCCACTCACAAAAACAAGGTGCCTGACTATTACATAGAAAAGCAAACTCTGGCAAATTGCCAAAGATATATATCTCCAAGACTCAAAGAATTTGAAGCCAAAGTTCTCTCCAGTGAAGAAAAGATCAAAAGCCTTGAATACGAACTATATAAGGAACTACGACAGGAACTTGCCACGCATTTACCGCGCCTGCAAAAACTCAGCGATATTGTAGCCGAGATTGATCTGTACAGCTCGCTTGCCTTCCTGGCTTGGCAAAATCACTACTGCCGTCCCATCTTCAGTGAGGATCGTGAGCTCAAGATCACTGCGGGAAGACATCCGGTAATAGAGAAACTTATGGGCGCGGAAGAGTTCATTCCCAATGACACCCTTTTGGATTATCCTCAGACCAGTACTGCTTTAATCACAGGTCCCAATATGGCAGGTAAATCCACCTATTTACGGCAGGTAGGGCTATTGGTGCTGCTGGCTCAAATGGGCTCCTATGTCCCAGCTCAAGAGATGAAGCTGCCGATCTTTGATCGGGTCTTTACCAGAGTGGGAGCTTCCGACAATCTGGCTCAGGGTCAGAGTACTTTTTTGGTGGAAATGATCGAAACCGCAAACATCCTGAATTCTGCCACTCAGGATTCTCTGATCTTATTGGATGAAATCGGACGCGGGACTTCCACTTTTGATGGTCTGAGCCTGGCCTGGGCGATTATTGAGCAGATTCATCTCAAGATCAAAGCTCTCACGCTCTTTGCCACCCATTATCATGAATTGACCGAACTGGAAAACATCTATCCTGAGATCAAAAACTACAATGTAGCGGTTAAATTATACAACGACAACATGATCTTTCTCCGCAAAATCGAGCGGGGCGGATCAGACCAGAGCTATGGCATACAAGTAGCTCGGCTTGCCGGTATCCCCAAGCGGGTAATCCGGCGTGCCCAAGAAATACTACACAACCTGGAAGAACACGAGATCAGCCCTCAGGGTCTCAGCTCCACCTTGCGGAAAAAGCTCGCTTCAAGTACTCCACAATTGGAGATCTTTGAAGTAATGATCGATAAAGCCAGCAAAAATGACGACATCCTTTCAAAACTAAAAGACCTTGACCTCGAGGAAACCAGTCCCATCGCGGCTTGGCAATTCCTCGCCGAAATACAAAAAGAACTCTTGGGAGAATCATGAAACATATTCTTGGCACTCTTGCCCTTATGATCAGCCTCTTTGCCTGCTCCGGACCGAGAGCAGACAGTGCCGGGATCATCAATGGCGAACGCATACCCTATCCCAGATTTGTCCGGTCATATCAGGAACATACGGCTAATTTTCAGATCCGGGCTGGTCGCGCCCCCTCTGCCGAAGAAAAAGCGGCAATATTTAACGAAACTTGGCAAAACATTACCAAACATATCATACTCAAAGACCTCTTCAAACGGTATGACATCACGGTAAGTGAACAGGAAGTGATTGATACCCTCTTGACTAACATTCCGGAATCACTCAAAGAGATAAGCGGATTTGAAGTGGATGGCAAATTCGACGAGAAGCTCTATTTCCAATCCGTACGCTATGACAGCCCGGTTAATATGGCTTATATCCGCAGAAACTACTATGAGTATTATGTGCCGATACAAAAACTAAAAGAGCGGCTCATCGATGAGCAAGTGGCAAAATCCAAAAAATCACAAGAAATCCGCGAGATAGCTATGGGAACGGCTGATTTTGATCTTCTGATCTTTGACCCTGCAGATATCAATCCGATCTTGAGTGATAATGATATAGAAGCCTATTACCAAAAAAATCTGGAGCGCTTTGCTCTGGAATCAATCTATTCTGTTAAATACATCAGCATCCCGGTTGAGCCCAGCTATCAGGATATGGCATATACCCGGGCCAGTGCAGATAGCATCTATACCGAACTCAAGCAGGGGAAAAGCATGGAATCCATCGTCTCTGAAAGACAGAGTTTCCTGCCGGGTTTGAGTGCGCTAAATCCCGGATTTGTCCGGGTGGAAAACGTTGATCCTGCCTTGATGAAAATTTTAGACTACCTCCCTGAAAATAGCTACAGCGAACTCACCCCCGTGGGGAAAGGATTTGTCATCTACCAAAAACTGCAGCGTACAAAATCCATGATTAACTATCGCATCCTGCAGATACCCCCAATCCTTGATCCCGCCTCGATAAGTGCCCAATTCTCCCGAGCTGAAGCCGCCTTGAACCTGGCCCAGAAAATCGGCATCGCTGAAGCCGCTGAAGAACTGGATATCCCTCTTCAATCTCGGGATAACATCACTTTGAAGGACATCTGGCATTCTGATTTAGCTGTGGTTGAGCAGGTAAATGCACAGCTGATGGTCTACAAAAAGGGAGATTTTATCCCCCCTATATATTCCACTCTTACCGGCAGCTGGGTCTTGATTCAGCTCAGCGAAAACCAGGTCAATAGAGTACGACCGCTTGCCGACGTGAAGGATACTATCATAGCCGAGCTTAAGGAAATACGGAGAAAAACTCTCGCCCGCCAGATTGCTGAAGAGTGGATCACAAAAAATCCCTCTTTGGAAGTCAATCCGCAAAGCGATCTATATAAACTTCAACAGTACCAAAGAGGAGGTATTCATAGCGAATACCACAATCTCAGCCTGGACCTTGCTTATGTCAGAGCTATGCAGCGCTATTTCGATAAACTCAAGCCTCAGCCGGAAAAGCTGGGTGATTATCAGATCATCCTCATCCCCCGCAACTACTATCCCAGTAAAGAAGACCACTCCAAAACTGAAGCTTTTAAGTTCGCAGATCTGCGTGATCTCTATGTCAGGCTATTAGAACCTGATTGGTTTGATAACTGGATGCAAGAGCGCGTTAATTCAGCTAAAGTACAAATTTTTGTAAAGCCATGAATGATGAATACTATATGCAAATAGCTTTGGCAGAAGCCAGAGCCGCAGCAAATGAAGATGAGATTCCCATAGGAGCTTGTCTGGTAATGGAAAACGAGGTAATCGAACGGGAGCACAATCGAACCCGGCAATTGCACAATCCCTTGGCTCATTGCGAAAAATTGATCCTGGATACTGCCCCCAAGAAGGGCCTTAAGTACCTGCATAATTGTACCTTATACGTCACCTTGGAACCCTGCTTAATGTGCAGCGGGATGATCATCCTCAGCCGGCTATACAGATTAGTCTATGGTGCCTCAGACCCCAAGGCGGGGGCTTGCGGATCAATATACCAAGCCCTGCTGGATAAAAGCTTTAATCATCACCCCCTGCTCAAACGAGGTGTTTTGGCAGATGAGTGTGCTTTCGTCTTGACAGATTTCTTTCAAAATAAACGTTGACTTATATTTACGGAGAGTTGCCGGAGCGGTTGAACGGGACGGTCTCGAAAACCGTTGTATCCTTATCGGGTACCCAGGGTTCGAATCCCTGACTCTCCGCCACTTTCAGGTTGTCTGGGCAATGATCTCTCTGATCTTATTTCAGCAACTTCCGATTTTGGGGGGAGGAATGCCTAAATACCCATGCTTGACAACAACTTGCGAGTTCTATCGGTGCGCTTTAGCGACCGGCAGGGATGTGGAAGCAATCTATAACATCACCTCATCATAATCAATTTGGGATAAGTGGATACGTAAAAGGGTAACATTCCATCAAGAAGGGTAAATCTAACCCTATCCCGCTATAATCCATTATCCAGCAATATATTACGCTATCCCCGCTGCTTTTCACCCCCTTGCAGAGCATTAATCACTTGACGATCCACTCTTAAT
>JARRCD010000030.1 GCA_029982875.1 Candidatus Cloacimonadota bacterium
CCCTGATATTGGGGGCTCGACAGCTTATCCCGCCGAATCGAGTTCGTTATCCTACGGACTGGTCTTTCGCTTCCGGTTGCTCTCCACCCCACCTCACGGAGACGCAGTTACCATCAGCTACAGGGCTTGACGATACCTTGAATCGGACTTTCACCGATCTGATATGTGTCGCTCACAGGCGCACAATACCGTCCCTCTGGAATTTTGTGATTATGGTTCGGTTACTTCTGCACTTACTTCCAGCGATACTTTCCCAAGCTGCCGCGAATGGCAAAAAATATATACTTAAGCGGAAAGACAAAGATTTGCGGAAAATACAGGATTCCGATATGAGTCTTTCTCACCAGAGCCAGATGAGTCTGGCTGATATAGAGTTCAAACCCAAATTTCAGCATTATCACACTCAGCAGCAAGAGGTCACCGGCTCCGGCCAGGAGTCTGACCAAAGCCACATAAAAAACAGCAAAATAGATGAAGACGAAGGCCGAGAGAACCTTGATATAGGATGGATAGTAGCGGAATTTTGAAGCACGGCGAATATTCTTTTGGTAGAGCTTACCCAAATTTTTACCCTCATAACAATCGACCTGCATTTGGGGCGAGGGATTGTAGATGGCTTTGCGGATAAAGGGCATCATCTTGATCAAGAGCAGATCATCATCACCGCTGGCGATATGGCTGATTCCCTCGAATCCTCCAGCTTTTTCAAACAAGGATTTTCTGTAGACCATATTCAGGGCTGAGGAGGTGATAGCCTTTTTCCAGCCTAAGCCGGCAGCAGCCAGGATGTAGTAGATACTGCGTTCAAAGTTATTAAGCGTGAGATCTGTATCTCCGGCATAGCGGTAAATAGTGGAAAAGCCCAGGATATAGTCCAAATCTGGTTCCATCACCCGGGCGATTTCGCGGAGCCAGGTAGTCGGAACTTGGCCATCTGCATCAGTGAAAGCCAAAACATCGTATTGGGCCCTTTCAATGCCCTTTTGCAGAGCCGCTTTTTTCCCGATGTATCCTGCTATAGAGTCCTGAAAATCAATCACCTTGATACCAAATTGACCCTCCCAATTGCGTAAAACAGCCAGACTGTCATCGGTGGAATGATCATTCACGATAATGATTTCATAGTCAGCATCGATCCCCTCCAATTGCGCTAAAGAGGTTAGCAGCCGGGGCAGATTGTGAGCTTCATTTTTGGCGGCAATGATCACGGATATAGGTTCTGCTTTTGCCGGAAGGTGAGCCTGGGAAGGCAAGCTCCGCCGCAATCCCAATTCCATCCAGATCAGAAACGCTAAATAGATTACACTGAGTATGGCGAAGATAATACTAAAGATCAAATCAACCTCGCTTCGGTTTGTTCGATAAACCTGCTTAATTCAGGGTTTTCTTTTTTGATGTCCTCGATGGTTTTACGTTTATGGGGCACGGTAGGGGGTGGTTCCTTTTGCTCTAATTCCAGATTGATATGTATTGCTTTGCCAAAGACATCCTTGAATATAGCCTCAATCCGCTCGAGATTGGTCATTATCATCGCAAGATCGGTTTGTTTTGTTAATTGCAGAGTTAGGGCATTTCCGCTTAGTTTTACAAGCTCGGCATCCTGAAAAGCCAAACCTGCTATTTTGCTGCTTTTTTTGATCCGGTTAGTAAGAGCAGCCCAATTATCTCGCAAGATTTCTTCGCTGAATTCGAGATTCTTGATCTCCGGCTCCTTTGGAGCAGAACTTACCGGTGGCTTGGGAGTTGCGTTGCTGCGTGTTACCGTTGGTTTCTTTACGGCTACGGGAGGAGAAGCTATCCCCCCTGCTTTCAGGTCTGCGATCAGATTGCTAAGCTCCTCGATCTCATCCATCCGTGATATCTTGATCATCATCGTTTCGATGAGCAGATAAGGGTTGTTGCTCAAACGGATATCATTCTTGGTTTGGATCAATTGACTAAGGATATAAAGAAGATCATTCTGAGTAAATAGCTGGGAGATTTCTTCAAATAGAGGCATCTCCGCTGGACTGATATCCTTGAGCTTGATTTCCAATTTACAGAGAAGGACAATGCGCAGATAGTCCAGCATATTAGCGATAAATTCCGGCAAATCCATGCCTTCTTCAAAGATTCTATGGAGCTCAATGATCAGGTGTTGCGTGTCGTGATTTTTGATCAATTGCATGAAGTCGTGGTACACTTGATTGGGGATCATACCAAAGATCTGGCGCACTTGATCTATATGGATATCATTCTGACAGTAGCTGATGGTTTGATCCAGCAAAGAAAGGGCATCACGCATGCCTCCATCAGCTTTGCGGGCGATAAGATAGAGCGTTTCATCATCTACTGTAATGCCTTCCTTTTCACTGATATCCCTTAGCCTTGCTACGATCGCTTCCACCGGAATGCGTTTGAAATCATACCTTTGGCAACGAGAAACAATGGTAGGCAGGACTTTGTGTGGTTCTGTCGTGGCAAAGATAAAGACCACGTTTTCGGGGGGTTCTTCAAGGGTCTTCAGCAGTGCATTAAAAGCACTCTTGGAAAGCATGTGAACTTCATCTATAATGTAAATCTTGTATTTGGCACTACTGGCAGCATAGAGCAATTCGCGCTGCAATTCGCGGATATCGTCAACTCCAGTATTGCTGGCTCCATCTATCTCTATCACATCGGGAGAAATCCCTTCCGTGATCTCGACGCAATTGGTGCATTTATTACAGGGTGTGGTGGTCGGCCCCGATTCACAATTCAGGCTTTTGGCCATAATGCGCGCCAAAGAGGTCTTACCCACGCCCCTGGGTCCTGTGAACAGGTAGGCATGGGCAATCCTTGCGGATGCAATTGCACTCTGCAGAATCTTGGTCACGTGGTCCTGGGCATAAACTTCTGAGAAGCTTTGCGGCCTATATTTGCGCGCAAGTACTATGTAGCTCATAATACCTCCATGCGACATACTTTTGAGTTTGCTATTTTAGGCAAGTAATTTCTGCTGGACAAAAACAGGCTGTCAAACAAAGCTTGCCTCAGAAACTAATATCATATCCCGTAAAGGAGGATTATCAGATGAAACTTGAAGGAAAAGTCGTGATCTCTCAAGGGGGAGGTCCTACTGCCGTAATCAATCAGTCTTTGGTAGGGGCAGCATTGGAATCCCGCAAATTTTCACAGGTTACCCGCGTATATGGTGCATTGCATGGCGTGCGAGGCATTATCAATGAGGATTTTATTGATCTCACTCAGGAAACCACTCACAATCTGGAACAAGTGGCAAATACTCCCTCCAGCGCTTTACTTTCGACGCGAGATAAACCCGATGAAGCATATTGTAAGGAGATTTTTAATGTCCTCAAGGCTCATGATGTCCGATATTTCTTTTATATTGGAGGCAATGATTCCTCAGATACAGTTCGCATTGTAAATGAACAAGCCCAAAAAGCAGAATACGAATTCCGCGCTATCCACATCCCGAAGACTATCGACAACGACCTGGTCTTAAGTGATCACACCCCCGGTTACGGGTCTGCCGCCAGATTTGTGGCTTCGGCATTTGCCGGAGCTAATCTGGATAACAGAGCCTTACCCGGAGTTTACATTGGTGTGGTGATGGGAAGACATGCCGGATTTCTCGCCGCTGCTTCTGCTCTGGGACAAAAGTATCCCGATGATGGTCCTCACCTGATCTACGTTCCAGAGCGACCCTTCAGCCGGGATAAATTTATCAAAGACGTTAATGAAGTGTACCAGAAATATGGACGCTGTGTGGTCGCTGTCTCTGAAGGTATTGTAGACGCAGATGGCACACCCATGATGGCAAAACTCACCAAAAATGTGGAACTCGATGCCCATGGGAATATACAGCTCTCGGGCACTGGAATGTTAGGCGATTTGCTCTGCGATTTGGTGCGCCAAAAAACCAAGATAAAACGTGTGCGAAGTGATACTTTTGGCTATTTGCAAAGATCATTTTTGGGGTGCGTATCAGATGTAGACCAGCGAGAAGCTCGGGAAGTAGGTGAACGCGCTGCGCACTATGCTATTTGGTACAATTTGGATGGATCCATCTCTATCCAACGTACCGGATATTACTCGGTGAACTATCAACTCGAAAAACTGGAGGATATCGCCCGCAAAACCAGACACATGCCCGATAACTACATCAATAAAGAAGGTAATGGCGTAACTGATGATTTCCGCTATTATCTCCGCCCCCTGTTAGGTTCGGGTTATCCTGTTCCCCATCGCTTACGTGCCCCCAAAGTAGGCAAGGTGCTGCATCCCGATAACTGAGTATCTGCACTTGTAAAGTTGAAGTCTTGCATTTGCAAACAGGGATGGTGCTTGTTTAGAAACAGCTATTCCTTCGGCTTCATAGCTGCTACCAGAGAGCCTCCCAAAGACTTCCTGAACCCGACTCAAGCGGTGTTTGGGAGGCGCACAAGATGCTTGGGATACCAGGCTCTACAGCGCAAAAGCTACTTTATGAATAATGCAAGCCACTTATTTTGCAGGACAGCCGCTTTCGCCCCGCCCGTTGATCTCTGCGGCCAAAAATGTCTTACTTGAGGCTGACGACGCACATCGCCCAAGCTTCCAGTTTCAAGCCCTCAGCTTCTTGCTTTACACCCTGTTCAGAAAACAGGATCTCACCTTCACAGGTTAGGATCTTATCCTGCTCACTCAGATTGATCACGCAGAGCAGAGCTCTCTCATCATCGTAACGGCGATACCGGATCAGATCTTGAGAGCTCTTTTCAAAAACAAATTCACCCTCGCAAAGAAGCTTTTGGGTTTTGCGTAACTGTAGCAAATCCCGATAAAACTCTCTCAGCTCCACTGCCACAGCATCTTCTTTCCACTTCCAATTAAAGGGACGCCTGTTGTCTGGATCTTTGCCGCC
This sequence comes from Candidatus Cloacimonadota bacterium, assembly GCA_029982875.1. Lineage (GTDB taxonomy): Bacteria > Cloacimonadota > Cloacimonadia > Cloacimonadales > Cloacimonadaceae > UBA5456. The sequence goes on from JARRCD010000030.1 coordinate 4,886, forward strand.
TTGCATGGCAATCTCATCTCCATAGTAGATATGAGGAATCCCTACATAAGTCATCTGAAAGAAAACCGCCTCTTTAACTCGTTTGAGATCACCTTTGGCTAATTGCATCACGCGTTGCGTATCATGACTACCCAAGAGATTCATCATCACTTGCGAGGCATGATGGGGATATGCAGCCAAGCCTTCTTCAATGCGACTTATGAAGTCCCGTTTCGAGATGAGTTTCTGGATAAAAAACTCCAGCACAGGATTCTTGAAATAGGCATAGTTCATCACAGAATCAAAGTATCGCTCGTTTATCCAAGCCTTGGCATTACTCCAAATCTCTCCTACCAACCATGCCTCGGGCTTCAAGCCTTTTACTCTGGCTCTAAAGAGTTGCCAAAACCACCAGGGAACTTCGTCCGGCACATCCAACCTAAAACCATCTATACCTATTTTAGATATCCACCACGAAGCAGCATCCAGAACATGGTTTACCAAGTCCCAGTTCACTTCGGCGTTATTGATATCCCGGATATAGTTTTCGTAAGGATGCTGCCGGGAAAGATCGTAGTTTAGATCAGGCATATCTTTGATGCCCCACCAGCATTGGTAGTATTTGCGTGGCTTGAAATCAATGGGCAGAGGGTCTGGTAAAGGCCATTGATACCAGTCATACCAATGCCAATATGCAGAATCTGCTCCTTTCTCCACCGTATCCCGGAAGGCCCAGAAAGTCTCTCCCGTGTGATTGAAGGCTACATCGAGGATAATTCTGATATCTCTGTCATGAGCAGCAGCAACAAGTTCCTGCAATTCTTGCTCGGAGCCAAAATGAGGATCCACTTTTTGAAAATCCGCCGCATCATACTTGTGGTTTGATTTTGCCTCCCACAGCGGATTGAAATAAATGAGAGTTATGCCCAGTTCCGAGAGATAATCCAGCTGTTTCTTTACTCCGGCAATATCGCCTCCATAGAAACTCCACCAATCCGGCATACCCTCCGGTAAATAAGGATTTTGCTTCAGACTTGAACTATCATACCAATCCTTTACCAGATGGTAGTATTCCTTATTAGGCGGCAGATACTCGCCTTCAGGAGGCTTTTCTCTGCTACCTTCATAATAGCTTTCGGAAAAGTCTTGATCATTTGCCGGATTCCCATTGCAGAAGCGATCCATAAAGATCTGATACACGACACTTGTTTTTAGCCACGCGGGAATCTCAAAGACCGGATATACTTCAGGATCAATTGTAATCCACCCACTTTGAGGTGGCTGAGCGGTAAATCCCGCTAAAGCCAGAAAAGTATCTTGCCTTTGGTAGCGGATCTTGATATAGAACTTCCGGGCTTGACTCAGCCGGAATGTGCGATGCCAGCTCATCAAGGTGGAGCTGCGCCCCAGAGGATTTAAGCTTAAGCTGCAGTCTGAAAAGCAAATCCACACCGAATCAGCCAGCCCCGGATACCAGCTAAACCGCAATTCCACGATGTCTTTTGAAGGACGATGACAACTAATAAAGGAGCGGGCATCGAGCTGAGAAGCACGGCTGAGAGCCTCTGACCAGTTTTTGGGCGAGCTGTCCTGCTGCACGATGATAATTGAATTCTCTCCCCCAAAAGGGTCCGGTTCTTTGAGCTCATTATTGGGATCCGTCTTCCACACCCCATCCACGATGTATTTGTAACGATATCTACCTGGTTTCAGATCAAAGTCAATTAAATACAAGCCGCCAAAATCTTGCAACGAGAGAATCTTCCAATGGGTAAAGTCTCCGGCAATCCCGACTTCATATTTGCCCGCAGTTAGAGCTTGATAGCTGAATCTCACATGCATCTGTTAAACCTTCTTAGCCTTGCGCGTCCTTTTTGTGGTCTTAGGTTCCTTGAGATAATCCATCTCCCGCTGATAATGGATTTTCAAAAACTCTCCCGTAGCGCTTTGTTTCTTTTTGATGATATCTTCAGGAGTGCCGGTCGCTATGACCCGGCCTCCTTCATTCCCACCCTGAGGACCTAAATCTATAATCCAATCCGCCGATTTAATCACATCCAGATTGTGTTCGATCACTACTACGGTATTGCCCATCGCCACGAATTTCTTCAGCACCTTTAGCAGCTTGTTGATGTCGTCGAAATGCAAACCTGTCGTAGGTTCATCCAAAAGATACAAAGTGCTGCCGGTGGAGGGGCGGCTCAATTCTTTGGAAAGCTTAATTCTTTGCGCCTCTCCTCCCGATAATGTGGTAGAAGGTTGACCCAGCTTGATGTAATCCAGACCTACTTCATGCAGGGTCTTTAGTTTCTTTTTAATAGAAGGTATGGCCTCGAAGAATTCTATGGCTTCCTGCACATCCATATCCAATACTTCCGCGATGTTTTTCCCTTTATAGCGTACGTTCAAGGTCTCCTGATTGTAGCGTTTGCCCTTGCATACCTCGCAAGTCACATATATATCTGCCATAAAGTGCATCTCTATCTGTCGCACCCCTGCGCCCTCACAGGCTTCGCAACGACCGCCTTTTACATTGAAGGAGAAGCGGCCAGGTTTATAGCCCCGCATCTTGGAAGCTGGCAGCTCTGCAAAGAGATTGCGGATGATATCAAAGAGTTTGATATAAGTACAGGGATTACTGCGGGGAGTGCGTCCGATGGGCTGTTGATCGATGTTTATCACCTTATCAATATGCTCCAATCCGGTAATCTCTTTCATCTTGCCCACCTTTTGTGTCGAGCGATAAAAGTAATTATTCAGATAGGGTGAAAGGGTTTGATTGATCAGCGAACTCTTACCGCTGCCGGATACACCGGTGATGCACACAAACAAGCCAATAGGAATATCTACATCGATGTTTTTGAGGTTATTGTGCTGTGCTCCCTTGATGCTCAGATACCTGGAATCAGCTTTGACTCTTTTGTCCGGAATCGGGATACACATCCTTCCGGAAAGATATGCACCGGTAAGTGAATTAGTATGGTTTTTGATATCCTCAAGCTTACCCTGCGCGATGATCTCTCCACCATAAATCCCGGCTCGCGGACCAAAATCCACGATCTGATCTGCACTGCGGATGGTGTCCTCATCATGTTCCACCACGATTACCGTGTTGCCCAGATCCCTGAGATTCTGTAACATATTCACCAATTTGGAATTATCCCGCTGATGCAAACCGATGGAGGGCTCATCCAGGATATACATAACTCCCACCAATTGAGATCCAATCTGGCTGGCCAGGCGGATCCGTTGAGATTCTCCTCCGGAAAGGGTGGGAGAGCGGCGATCCAGGGTAAGATAATGCAAACCTACAGCGTTGAGGAACCCCAGTCGCGCTTTGATCTCCTTCATTAGTTCCTCTGCGATCAATAGCTTATTACCCTCCAGTTTCAGTTTCTCAAAATAGGCCAAAGCCTCACTAACACACATGGCTGAGATTTCAGCAATGTTTTTATCCCCGATTCTAACCGCCCGTGAAGACGGTTTCAAGCGGCTGCCACCGCACTCCGGGCAAGCTTTATCGCTGATGTACTGCATGTAATATCTGCGCATCTCTTCCGAATCTGTATCGTGCATGCGGCGCTTGAGTTGTGGAATAATCCCTTCATAGCGTGCCATAAAAGAGCCGCTGCCCCGGGCATTTTGCCAAGCGATTTTAAACCTTCGCCCCTTAGATCCATAGAGAATGAGTTGCTTAACGATATCCGGAAGGCTGTACCATGGCTTTTCCAAAGAGAAGTCATAAGCAGCAGCGAGGTTTCTTACCATATTAAGGGTCCAGCTGCTCTTTTTTTGCTCCAATCTGCCCCAAGGTGCTACCGCTCCCTCCATGATACTTTTCTCTGGATCCGGAATCACCAGTTCAGGATCAAATTCCAATTTATAGCCCAAGCCATTGCATGTGGGACACGCTCCAATAGGGCTATTAAACGAGAAGCTTTGTGGACTCAGCTCTTCATAACCGATATTGCAACGGGCACAGGAGTTTTGAGCCGAGAGTATATCCTGCTCTTTTAGATCGGGATAATCTATCTTGATCACGCCATCAGTAAGCTTCAAAGCAAGTTCCAATGAGTCTGTCATCCGGCTTTGGATGCCTTCCTTGATTACCAGACGATCCACCACCACATCTATGTTATGTTTACTCTTTTTATCCAATACGATATCTTCGTCCAAGTTACGTGAGACCCCATTTATCATTACTCGCACAAAACCCTCACTACGAAGCTGTTCCAATTCTTCTTTGTGCTCTCCCTTACGGTTTTGCACCAGAGGAGCTAAAATCTGCAATCTGGTGCCTGCGCTATTCTGCATCAAGTGAGCTACCATCTCATCTACCGATTCGGAGCCCACTGCATCTCCACATTGATAGCAATACTGCTGTCCCACTCTGGCGTAAAGAACCCTCAGATAATCATATATCTCGGTTACAGTTCCTACCGTGGAACGGGGATTCTTGCTACTCGCTTTTTGCTCAATCGATATCGCGGGAGACAGCCCTTCGATATAATCCACCTTAGGCTTTTCCATCTGCCCCAGAAATTGCCGCGCATAAGCGGATAAGGATTCTACATAGCGCCTCTGTCCTTCGGCATAGAGAGTATCAAAAGCCAAAGAACTTTTCCCACTTCCCGATACTCCTGTAAAGACCACGAGTTTATTGCGGGGTATCTCCAAATCTATGTTTTTCAAGTTGTGCTCACTGGCACCTTTTATGATGATTTTCTGCTTCAATCTATTACCTCTTGGACTCACAAAAATAAGAGCCTCATACTTTGTCAAATGAAAAGCTTAAATGCCTTGTCCTGCAAAAAAGAAGGCTTTTCTGATCCAGTATTAAGAGTCACCCAAATTTGCAAATGGGGATAAGGCTTTATGTGGTGGAGAGATAGATGGTCTGGCTCGGACTCAAAGACGCCCAAGTGTAAGCCCCGACCAAGACCAGTTCAATGATCTCGCCAACCGCTCATCGCACTACTGGCAGGGCTTAGCAGAGCATACCGCACTCAGAATCAGATAGTTCGGAAGGCTCCAGGGCTACAAGAAAGCTAAAGCCAGATACTACAAGCTCGTGGTGAGCCTGGATGAACGCACCAGTGGCATCTACCGGGCTCTGGCTGCCCCAAGACAGGATCTATCCCCTAAATGACACCCTGGAAGTGATGGATAAACCTCATGGCTCTGGATACCAAGTCAACAGCCTGGATGATGCCCAAGAATACATCAAAGCTCTCACACCTTGGATCAAAGACGATCAGATCGAATACGACTCAGGGATGAGCCCTGTTGGAGTTTCCGGAGCACACACTCAGTTTCCTCCGTTTCATTGGAAGTGTAGGACGACCACAGTAATGCTTTAACAGCATTTTATCCTAAGTTATCTAAATACCTTGAGTATAATATGTCTCTTGCTCTCCGCATAAGAGAGTTATAATCGTGAATAAGATCAACCAGTTTTTGCTTTGAAAGTGTAGAAGTATCCTGAAGCAGTATCTGTTTTTCGACCGTTGAGTACATCTCAACAATTTCATATATGCGTGTATCTTCAAATTCTAGGAATTTTGTGTGATTTTCTAGGATTGACGTGAACGTATTCCAAGAAGAATGCACGTCCGCAATAAGCGAATTCTTATCGTTAACACATGATGCACAATTGGTTAGTATTTCGTTACATGATCTATCGATGAGATCTAGTTTATCTATCAGTACATCAAGGATATTTCTAAGCTGGTCACGTTTTCTATTCGCTAAATCAAATCTCTGGCGCCTGGCAAAATAGAGAAATCCCAATAACAAACCAGAAAAACCAAAAATAACCGAGGCGAAAGCGGAAATGACACTATAGTAATTCCTAGCTTCTTCGAGGGAGATGGGCCTGACAGGCCATAGAACAGCATCTATTCTAAAGAATACCGGTCTAAGTAGAGCATACAGGATTATCAAGCCCACAATAATTATTGATAAAATGAGAAGTATTTTGCTGACCTTCAAAAGAGTATTCACCCTCAAATTGCGTGGTTAATCACTTGCGGTCATAGCTCCTGTTTAACTCTACGTCGATTGTGGACATCTTAACTTTACTGATATTAACAATCTTGATGACTTTTTTGATTATCTCAGGTTTTGCATACTTCGTGAAATACGCGAAAGCTTCGTTTGCAAATGATGGACCTAGCACCTCAACATTTTTGAAATCTAACACAATGGTGTTTTTAGGATTAATCCAAAACTCCTGGTTGTCCATCTGGCTTAAATACTTTTTCCTGAATTGCTTAGCAGTAAACTGCCCATCTCCTTGGTTTTCATCTCTATTTACAAGGTCAACAAAGAAGTCTTTGCCAACATCAATATTCTTTATCATTTTGATCTCCTTTAGCTGGTATCAAGAAGTGATATAACGTCCCTGCAAATATACGTTTATCACTATGTCCTAATTTTTCGTATGCACCTAATGCGTCAATAAAAAGATACCCATGATGGGATAGAACCGCAAGGGGTATTCCTAATTCGCTACAAGCTTCCCTTATAATCTTCAGACCATTCCCTCGTCTTGATCCTCTTTCGTATTTATCTCCCATAAACTTCTTCTCTTTTACCGGGGCATATAGAGCTCCACTAACCGATTCCTCAAATGCAAGTTTGATTGCTTTACCCTCATCTTTGATTATGCTCGAATATTTATCTTCAATATATTTATGCTGAGCGCCAGACAAAAGTGAGTTACGAAAACCAATGCCATTATCTGCGATGCAAATTGAAACAAACTGATGAGATGGATGATATTGAGCTATAATCCACCAACCAAGAGTGTTATGGACTCCCAACCCATGCTCACTTACGTTGTTAGTAACTTCAACAAGCACGTGGTCAACAAACTTCTCTCGTTCGTCTGATGATAATGAGCTAAACCTTGTTAACAGAGATCTGATCTGATCCCTTCTGGATTTGATTCTGGATTTTTCTGTTTCTTTCTCAATTTTCACCATTTCACCTTGATTATGCTGGGTTTTTGAATGGTCCTTAGCACGACCAACATAATCGTAAAATCCGCAATCATCAAGGTACCCATTGACATTATCATGTTCAGACTTAGTTGATCTCAAATGTGGTGTTTGACCGGGTTTAGCTTTCATTTCTACCCAATGTTTTAGTGAACATAGCAAAGTCACTGCAGATGGCCACATACGTGTGCACTTGGAGAGATCGAAGTTAATTGTCTTCGAGTTGCAATCAACAAATTGACTAGCTAGATCTAGAAATCTCTGCGCATTTACACGTTCCTCGATACCAAAGTCTTCATGTATCTGAACTGATAGTGGTGGGTTATTATAGTTTTTTTTTCTGTAAACTTCTTTAACCTTTGCTCTTCGTCTCGATGGAGCTTCCATCATACTCATGAGGACTGGATCAGTCAGACTTATTACTTTTAACCTATACCTGTTATGCCGCATCCTTTTTGTTAGTCTATATTTCAAATTCATGTATCTGCGATTTCTGTTCTCGTAAAAGGTCAATCGCGTGTTTGATATCTTTTTCATGTACTTGGGGTTTCGACTTCTTTGAATTCTTTATAAATCTCTTTAGCCATTATCCCAAATATCACCTTCTGAAACTTCTCATCATCCATATATCTACTAACCATCTTGTCATTTTCTTTGAGTCGTTTTATCATCAGATCTTTGATTATCTGCTCAATCCCCAGTTCAAACTTATCCAAAGGATTGGCTGCGGCAGTCTTGAGCACACCTTCGTCCAGCATGGCTGTCTCTTTAATTTGCTCAAAGAACAGCCGGTCCGCTTCGCTGAAGTCCGTGCCAAAGCGCTCGTTCAGGGTTTCGATGATATCGGATAGGGGTTTATCTTCTTCTTTAGCTTTGCGAGTGCCTGTATCGGTGGGAGATTTGACTTTTACTTCCTCACCATCGGATAAATCGATAGAACCTTCCATTACCTTCTGCAAACGATAGTATTGCAGTTCCACGTCTTTCTCCGGATAAGCATCCCTGCTGTCACTGGGATGGATATGCGGAAGCAGAAAACGCCCGAAACTATATAGCATCTCCTGTTCTTGATCAGTGTAATTAATCAGTTGAGTTACAAAAGCATAGAGCCGCACATAAGCCTTCAGCTTGTCTCGGAACTTATCTCTGTCCTCATCATTCTCCAGCTGCTTATAGCGCTCCACAGCGCCTTGCAAATGTCCCTCCAGGACTGCATGATCGTTCCTTTTCTGCTCTGCAAGAGGCTTGTAAAAGACCTTGGCAAAGCTCTCCACTTCCTTCCAATCATAAACCTGCATCTGATTTAGCTCATGTTTTAGCTCCTCCAAATGTGAAGGATCGGATTCTGATTCCAGTTCTGTAACCGTATAATAAGGCTTGAAAGCTGCCAGGATATCCTCTGCCTTGTTCACAAAGTCCAGTACAAAGGGTGCTTCTTTGCCGGGATAGATTCTGTTCAAGCGGGAAAGTGTTTGTACAGCTTGCACCCCATCTAAACGCTTATCCACATACATAGCGCAGAGCAGGGGCTGATCATAGCCGGTCTGGTATTTGTTTGCCACCAAAAGTATCTGATAATCATCACTGTCAAAGCGGTCTTTTAGTTGAGTCTCAGAAATGTGTCTGCCATTCTTGTAGTCGATATTCATCCCTGACTCAGTATATTCCAACTCAGTTTCAGGATCGATCACGGTGCCGCTGAAAGCCACCAGCGGATGTACATCGGTATAGTGATGCTCGCTTAGATACTTTTGAAAGGATAGCAGGTATCGCACCGCTTGCAGACGGCTATCAGTTACTACCATCGCCTTAGCCCTGCCCCCGACCAGCGGCATAATGCAGCTTCTGAAGTGCTCAATGATGATCTCAGTTTTCTGGCTTACATTGCGTGGATGAAGGCGCATGAACTTGCAAAGCTTTTTGGCTGCTTGCTTAGCCGGCATGCTGGGATCATCCTCTGTCTTTTTGATCATCTTGAAATAAGTACTATATGTGGTGTAGCGTTGCAGCACATCCAGGATAAATCCTTCTTCAATGGCTTGGCGCATACTATAATTGTGAAACGCTCTACCTCCTGTACCAAAGAGTTCCAGGGTCTTGCCCTTGGGTGTAGCAGTGAAAGCGAAGAAGCTTAGGTTGGGTTGCTGACCACGTGATTCCATCACCATGTTCAGCTCATCTTGCCAATCTTCCACATCTTCAGTTGTGAAGGATTTATCGCCCAGGATCTGTTTCATGCCCCGTGCTGCTTCCCCGGTCTGGCTGCTGTGCGCTTCATCAACTATGATGGCATAACGTCTGCCTGCGATCTTCTTCTGCCAGGCTTTAGACTTGAGCAGCGCCTCTTCATCCGGCATGTCTGTATCTTTAGCTCCGGCGATGCGTAAGAGCCCTTTCAAGATAAAGGGGAATTTCTGCAAGGTAGTGATCACAATCTTAGTACCATCCACCAGAGCACTGGCAAGTTGTTTGCTGCCTTCCTTGATGGGCTGTACCACACCTGTGGCATGTTCGATCTGATAGATGGCATCCTGCAACTGCCTGTCCAATACCACCCTATCCGTAATCACAATTACACAGTCGAAGATCAGCTTGTCTTCATTGGTGTGCAAATTTGCCAGACGATGCGCCAGCCAACTGATGCTATTAGTCTTGCCACTACCAGCGCTATGTTGGATCAGGTAGTTCTTGCCAGCTTTATCGATTTTCACCTGTGTCAGAAGCTTGCGCAGCGCATCCAATTGGTGGTATCTCGGAAAGATGATGCGCTCGTCTCGCTTACCCGAATTCTCGATAAATAAAAAGTTGCCCACGATTTCCAGCAAGCTCTCCGGCTGTAACACCTCTTCCCAGAGATAGGCAGTTCTGTGTCCTGAAGGATGCGGAGGATTACCCTTACCGCAGTCAACGCTTTGGGGATTACTCCCTCTATTGAATGGCAGGAAGAAGGTCTTCTGCTTCTTCAAATGAGTGGTCATATACACTTCATCTGTATCCACAGCAAAGTGCACCAAGGCTCCGCTTTTAAAGCTCAGCAGAGGTGTGGAGGGATCTCTGTCCTCCCGATATTGCTTGATGGCATGACTCACACTCTGTCCTGTGCCGGGATTCTTGAGCTCGATGGTGGCTACCGGAATGCCATTGATCGCTAAAACCATGTCTATGGTCTGCTGCTTATCTGGATGATAAAAGACCTGGCGGCAGACCTGGAAGCTGTTGCTTTGGTAGAGAACATCCGCTTCCTTACTCAGGTTGTGAGCCGGACGGAAATACGCCAAACGCAGGATCTTGACCTGAAACTTGAAGCCATGCCTCAGGATGTGCAGAGTGCCTTTATTGAGGCGTTCCTTGACCAGGGCTTTTATAAGCTGACCAGAAAGAATATCTCCATTTAGCTTCTCAAGTTCTGTCCAAAGCGTGGGCTGGCTTTTCCTTAAAAAAGTTATTACCTGCTCAGAAAATAGGGCAACATTGGGATCAAAGGTAGAATTAGATACGGAAGTCCATCCGTTTTGCATAGTAGTTTCAATATAGGCTTCAAAGGCTTGTTCATTGTGCTTGGGCATCATAATCTCTCAAATCTATTTTACCAGTGACGGCATGGTTAATGATGGAAGAGCGATATTCCCGGAGGAGATCGATAGAGCTACAAATCGCGGATATCATGTACGTTAATTCTCTTAATTGCCCAGATAAAAAATCCGCTACTTGCATTTGCTCATGAAGAGGTGGTAGTAGAACTAAAAGGCACCCTATTTCCCCCTGATCAAAAATTGCTAATGTAGCGCTGGGAGCAATTCCCCTGATTGTGTTTTCCATGGTTTTTAGCAAGTAAGTGTAGTAGTCAGGATAGCATTTAGATCTCTTTAACGTAATAACTGTGATTTGTTGATTACATGAAGATGGCATTGTGTTTTGTGCAATCTTACCAATTGTAGCACCTATTCCGACTATCATAATTGATCCTTTCTCGAAGAGTCTTGCGACTCCATCTGTAATAGAAATATCATTTATCATCTTCACCGGATCGGTTAGATATAAATCATCTGTAAATGAACTGGGACCAAACCATTGAATAGTCCCATCTTCGTAATATTTTTCATTGCTGGTTGGAGGCGTGCATCCGGTTTGAATTCTGCTTGCAATATACTTTATTCTATTTACTTCCCAATGCTTCGGCACCTCTCCCAGCCACTCTATCCCGGAGTCTTTCATTGGTACATTGGGGTCCAGACCTTTGGTGACAGCCCGGGTGATGAGGGCAATGCGCTTTTCTTTCAGCAGTTCGATCATCCGCTCTTTCTTCTGGATCAAAGCATCGATGCGGGCAGTCTCCCGGTCGAGGAAAGTAGCAATGGCTTTTTGTTCAAACTTAGGAGGTAAAGCTAACCAGAATTTATAAATATCAGATGGATATACTCTTTGATGGCTTCTTGTGACAGATTGAACTCTTGCATCAAGCCTCTGCCTGTTCATCTCGCTGTTCGAGAGATAAAATAGAAATGTAATATCACATTTCTTTGCCTGCATAGCTATAGCTATAAACTCAGATGAGCATATTGTTACTTCATCCTGTGGTTCTGCAATACAAATTGTGGCTTTGTGTGGATTCAGTTTTGATACCAACACGGACTTCAAAGTTATTAGTTGCTTGGCGCTACCAAGTTCATCTGTGGGTTCGGATTGTCCAGTTCCAGATTCTTGAACAATAGGAATGGAGTAATGAAATACAGTATCTGATTCTATAGTCTCAGGGTCTATCTGATTTCTTACATAGTTTATGACCGAGTCTGATCGCAGGATACTCCACTCCTCCGGCACCTCACCCAGCCATTCAATCCCGCTATCTTTATACTTTGGATAGGGCTTCACTTCTTTTTCCTTTTGGCTGCCAACAGTTTCACGCTGCTTTGCAAATCTTCCAGATATTTTGCTTCCGCTTCGTTTTCTATCTCTTTGCGGCGTCTTTGCTCAAAGTCCTTATATGCTTTCTCTGCCAATTCTTTAGCTTGCTCATGCGAGATGGAGCCGGCAGATTCCAGCACTGGGAGCTCGTTATCGTTGAGGAATTTATCCAGATAGGCATCCCATTCCTGGCAATGGATTTGTTGGTGGCGCAAGAGCCTGAATTCAGCCATATCCAGAAACATGCTCACGATGCGGTTGAGGATATCTATTTCCTGCGCGTCCAGATAGTTCTTGGCGATGGCAACGTCAGCTTTGCGCACTACAGAGCCTTTCCAATTGGTGAGTCCCATATTGGCTTTATCGGCATTGGCGCGCGCTGCCACGATCTCCGCAGCTGTCTTTCCTGTGGCGGCAAAGTGCATTTTGTTTTGCATGGTAGCAAAGAAGAGCTGCGCGGCCCGGCTTTTGGGATCGTAATCCACCGCCAGGGCAAAGATTTCCCGGATGCGCAGATATGCCCGCTTTTCGCTGGCGCGGATATCCCGGATGCGGGCAAGGAGTTCATCAAAGTAATCAGTTAAAGTATTATTGCCCTTCAGGCGTTCGTCATCCAGAGTGAAGCCTTTTACTATATATTCTTTGAGACGTTCAGTAGCCCACTGGCGAAATTCCACTCCTCTTGGGGAGCGTACTCGATAGCCCACCGCAAGGATTAGCTCCAGGTTATAAAACTCCACCGATCGCGTAACTTCCCTTTTTGCTTCGCTTTGAACTATTCGATAATTTCGAATAGTTGCCTCTTGTTGCAGTTCACCATCCCGATAGATTTGTTTGATGTGATAGTTTATGGTATTAACTCCCACCTGATACAAGTCTGCCAATTGTCTCTGACTCAGCCAGGCTGTACCGTCTTCCAAAAAGACTTCCAATCTATGTCGGTTGTCTGCGGTGGCGTATAGAACCACTTTTAGCCCTGAGCTCGCAATCGGAGCTTTGGTACCTTTTCTTTTCATATTCCCTCCAGTAGCTGCGCTATCTCACGTTCCAGCGCCTTCATCTCGGCTTCGATCTCATCCAATGGGCGGGGCGGAGTATATACATAGAAATGGCGGTTGAGGGGGATTTCGTAGCCGATCTTGGTCTTTGTGTGATCTATCCAGGCATCGGGAACATGAGGAATAACCTCTCTTTGATAATAGGCTTGGATGTCCTCCTTCAGTGGAACGTTTTCCGTATCCCGGAGTTCGGTATCAGGCTCAGGTCTGCCCTTGGAATCATAGCAGATATCGGCGGTCTCATCCCGCTCTGACAGGGCTTCCAAAATGGCTTTAAGCTCAGGCGCTCTTAATGACATACGGTGCTGTGAGAGCACCTGTTTAAGTGCCGTTTGAAATTGCTCACGGTTCTTGTAGATGGTTTTATCCATACTGGTCAGCGCAGTCTTTATCTTTTCCTGCATGGCTTTACCTGCCTCAATTTCCTGTAGTCTTTCTACAGGTTCTTTCTTTTTACTTTCGGCAAGCTTGGTAAAGGCAGTGATGCCATCCAGCCGGGCAATACGTTCCGCTGTGGCTTGGAAGTTCAAGCGCAGGGGCCGCTCCACGGTGATCTTTTGGTAACCGAAGTCCGCATTGTCAAAGATCTTGCTTACTATAGCTGATTTTGCTTCTCCGTTACTTTCAAACTCCAGTTCCTGATTGTGAATGAAGTCGCTGTGTATGCGGGTTATCAGGCTGATATGATCAAAGCGGTTATCCTCGCCATCGCCGATGACATTTCGTTTATTACCCAGGCTCTTGCGCATCTTATGGTAGAACTGCCGCGCATCGATAAGCTGGATTTTGCCTTGGCGATGGGGTTCCTTTTTATTGGTGATAATCCAGATATAAGTGCTGATACCGGTATTATAAAAAAGCTGAGCCGGCATGGCGATGATTGCTTCCAGCCAGTCGTTTTCTATGATCCATTTACGGATATTAGATTCTCCACTGCCAGCATCTCCCGTAAAGAGGGGTGAGCCATTGAAGACAATGCCGATCCTGCTGCCACCTTCTTCAACTGATCTCATTTTGGAGATCATGTGTTGCAGAAAGAGCAGAGAGCCATCGTTGATTCGGGGCAGCCCTGCACCGAAGCGTCCACTGTAGCCCAGGTCTTCATGTTCTTTGGTGATTGCCTTTTGTTGCTTTTTCCATTCTACTCCAAAGGGAGGATTGGCAAGCATATAATCAAACTTTTGGGAGGCAAAGCCATCCTGCTCGAACGAACAGCCAAAATGGATGTTAGCATTTTCTCCTTTGATCAGCATGTCAGAACAACATATAGCGTAGGACTCTTTGTTCCAGTCCTGACCAAAGAGATGAGGTTTAGCATCCCGATTTAGCTCTTTGATGTAGGTTTCAGCGGCGGTAAGCATACCTCCGGTTCCACAGGCGGGGTCAAAGATAGTCTTCACCACATGACTTTTGGCCAGATCTGCCTCCGGGCTGAGCAGCAGATTTACCATCAATTTGATCACTTCCCGAGGCGTAAAATGCTCTCCAGCCTCCTCATTGGATTGCTCTGAGCCTATACGAATCAGTTCTTCATAGACTAAACCCATCTGTATATTGTCCAAAGCCTGTGGGCTTAAGTCAAGATCATCTGCAACAAAGCGTTGCAGCACTAGATAGAGCAGGTTAGCTTCATGCAAGCGGGCTATCTGCTCCGAGAAGGCAAAGTATTCAATGATCTTTTGCACATTGGGCGAGAAGTCGTTAATATAAGACTGCAGGTTGATGGCAATGTTATCAGAGTCATCAAGCAGTTTCTTCATATCCAGCTTAGATTTGTTGTAAAAGGGGACACCAGTAATCCTGATCAGGCTCTCAGAAACGATATTATCCGACTTCCCATAGAGATGCGGGAGCTCAGCTAATACTCTCTCTTTTGTGGGGTCAAGGATACAGTCGAAGCGCTTCAGCACGGTGAAAGGAAGGATCACTTTGCGGTATTCGTTGCGCTTATAGGGTCCCCGCAGGAGATTGCAGATGCTCCAAATGAAGGAGGCGATTTGTGAGTGAGTTTGGTTCATTAATAATTCTCCATGTTTGGGAATTTAAATTTACTAACAACATGTCTTTTTGGGGAAAGAAACATTGGAGATACAAATGTCAAATAGCAGTGGCCACTTAATCTTGCCAAGAAGTAACAACTCCATCCTCAAGATAGATATAAGGACCGAAATCACCGTAACACCACTGCTCATGAGTTGAATAAGCTGTACCAGTACGATTAATATCTCTCGGTCTTCCCCAGGAAATTAATAATTGATCTTTGTTCATGCCGATAAATACTTTCCGTTCCGCTATGGCCATACACTCTGACTTAGGCCAATAGTGCTTTTCATATAATCTCTTAGCTCTTTTCTGAGTATTATTCGCCACCTTATCAATATATGTTAACGAGTCGCCCTTGAATGCAGTATATATTATCCTTTTTTCAACTGTATTGCGGCTTATTTCCTCATCCGTTTCCCAATCACGTACCACTGTTCCAACTTCGTACAGCGTAGCGTGGTAGTTAACGAGATTTTTAATCAACCAGAAATCAATCAATTTTGATTGAACATTTTCTTCTTGCATATCTTTTTGAAGGGCGTCAATCTCCTCCATCTTTTGATTTAAATCATAGTGAGATAATGGTTGTAGGTTTGAAAGAAAGTCTTTTATCTCATTATACTTATATTCATAAGAAATTCGAGATTCCCGTTTTTCACTAGCCTTTGAACACAAACTAAATGACCAAACAACTAACACTATTAATAGGAGAATACCGCAGCCATAGTAGGCATCTTTAGAATTGGTTTCTTTTGTTTTTTTTTGATTCGCCTTTTGTATCTCTTTTAGTGTATTCATATTCTACTCCTCATTCATTTGATGTCGCATCATTACTTTGACGATGTAATACATTAACTAATGAAGCCTATTAGGGTATTTCTTCTTAAACAACAGATATCTGAGCAAGCATTATCTGTCAACCCCAAATTCTGTCTCATCCTTGCCCAAGCTGATTTGTCAGCATACGGGGTAGTGCTTTCCTGGCTCCGGATCGATGATCCAGTAAGTACAA
>JARRCD010000031.1 GCA_029982875.1 Candidatus Cloacimonadota bacterium
GGTACTTAACCGGTCGGGATGTGGCGCAGTCCGGGTAGCGCACTTGAATGGGGTTCAAGGAGTCGCAGGTTCAAATCCTGTCATCCCGACCATCTTTTTACCCCGACAATTTCTTGAGCTCAAAGCTTTATTTATAATCAGCTAATCGGCGTTCCCTCGGATATCCTCAAAAGCAAATGTGTGTTACACTTATCAAATCCTCTCCAGAGTGGAATTATTTCCTCTGCTCCCCTTGTCTGTGGGGGCAGAAATAAAAAATGACTTTACAAAAAAGGAACGATCCATTTTTAGGAAAGAAAAAGAAATTTTGGGAGTAAATATCATGAAGAAATATGGCTTTGACTTTCCGAAAAGTATCCGTAAGACCTTCCTCTATGATTTGGAAGAAAATTGGTATCTTCCTCTTTTGGCGAAGCACAAAGGGCTGAAGATGCAGACCATCAAACGTAGCAATTTTGGCCAATATGACATGGCCGTGAATTATCTGACCTCGGTGCTCGAAGAAGCATCTGCTGTCAATAAGTTAGCTGTTTACAATATCGATCACATGGCTCAAATCCGCTTTCGCGGCAAGGATGCCGAAACTCTGCTCAACCGCAGTCTCGGCGCAAATTTCACCGGTATGAAAGTGGGCTCTTGCAAATATACTTTATTGCTCAATGAGCATGGTGGGGTGCAGGATGATATGATCGTGATGCGCATTTCTGAAACCGAATTTATCGCTGTGATCAATGCCGGACACGATATCACGGACGTGGTGGAGGAAGATGGCGAAAAGCAGGAATTGATCGCCGATATCGACCGTATCATGGTTCAAAAGCGTGAAGGAGAAGAGGTGGAGGCCAGCGATATATCGGATCAATTGGTGAAAGTGGATATTCAGGGTCCTTTGTCCTATAAACTGGTCAAAGAGGTCTATGGGCAGGAAGTGCTGCGCAATCGCAACAATCCGGCTAAAAACATGAGCTATTTCACTTTTAACGAGTTTAAGCGCGACGGTGAGAACTATTACATCAGTCGCACCGGATATACAAACCGTTGGGGCTGGGAGCTTTATATTCCGGTAGCCAAGGCCGAAGAAGATTTTAAGCACATCGTAAGCCGGGCGCTGGAACTGGGCGGCCTGTTAGTAGGTCTGGGCGGCAGAGACGAAAATCGCATCTCAGCAGGAGCTTTCGGCTTGCCGCTGATGGGACAGGAATATGATCCTCAGCATAATCCCATCAACGCCCCACTCTTTGCTGCGGCAGTGGATATGGGAAAAGAAGATTTTTTGGGGAAAGCCGCCCTTCAGAAAGCCCTTGATCAGGGTGTGGAAAAGCGCCTGAATATCATTATCACCGAGGGGATCGTGAGCGGCCGCGGCGTATATCGCGAGGGCAAACGCATCGGCAGCGTCACTTCCAGCATCAATTCCCCCAATCTCAGCCATGAACAGCGCCTGGCGATCGGTTCCCAGAGAAAGAACGTCAATGAACCCGCTGGAACTGCTGCAATCGGCCTGGCCTGGTTTTACCAAAACCAATTTGAGAGCGATAGTGAAGGCAAGGATATCTTCTTTAGTGATGATGGACCTGTGCGGATCAAGGTGGAATTTTATCGTGAAGATGCAGAGCAGAAGCCAATCGGGAAACCGCTCTTGGGCTACATTACGGGGGAAGGCGTCAGTCCTGCCACCGCACCCAAAGCCTTGAAGCATATCGAAAATCTATAATGCAAATGCGGACTTTTCCAGTGCGAGGAGTCCCTTTTTTGCATTAACTATTAAGGAGAAGTGATGATATCAGTCAAGAATCTGGTGAAAGAATTTCCCAAAAAGGACGGCAGCGTATTCAGTGCGGTGGATGATATCTCTTTTGAGGCTGCCGATGGCGAGATCGTATGCCTGCTGGGGGTGAACGGAGCGGGAAAGACCACCACGATGAGGGTGCTTTCCACCGTCTTTCAGCCTACCAAAGGCACCGCTGAAATCCAAGGCTGGGATATCCGCCATGACCCTGACAAAGTAAGAGAACAATTGGGTTTCCTTTCTGGGGATACCGGACTCTACAACCGGCTCCGAGTTCATGAATTTATCCGCTATTTCGGCAGACTCTACTCGATGACTGATGCCGATATTACCCGGCGTATGCAGGAAATGGCAGACATCTTGGACATGAATGACTTCATGGATAAAAAGATCGAATTTCTCTCTTCGGGAATGAAGCAAAAAGTATCAATCGTTCGCTCCATTATTCACGATCCTCCGGTGATGATCATGGATGAGCCGACTTCCGGACTTGATATCCTCACCGCCCGAAACATCATCTCCTTTATCCGCAGTTGCAAAGAACGTGGCAAGTGCGTGCTCTTCAGCACCCATATCATGCGGGAGGCAGAACGTTTGGCAGACCGCATCGTCTTGATCCACAAAGGCAAGATTCTGGCGGAAGGCTCGCTGGACGCAATGCGCAGTGAGACCGGGCAGACCGATCTGGACGATATCTTTGTGCATTATGTGAATCTTTACAGCGACGAAGAAGAGGTGCAAGCTGATGAATTTTAAGAAGGTAATGATTGTCTTTCGCAAAGAACTGATGGAGGTGTTTCGGGATAAACGTACCCTCTTTACCACCTTGCTTTTGCCGGTGATCCTGTATCCCGTTTTGATCGTGGGCTTCAATGCCATTATGGCACGTCAGAGCAACGTGCTCGAGGAGCAAGGGGCTACGGTGGCTGTCTGTGACAGTGTGCAGAGCGCTGAATCTATGCGCATTATCAATGATCTTACTAAAATAGAAAACTTTAAATTTATCCCGGCTTCCGATAGTGTGCAAAGCCTTTACCAAAGCAAAGATATTCAAGGCATTGTCACCATTCGGGATACTATCAATGCCAGCAGCTTGAGGGTCTATCACGTATATGTCCAATATGATGCTGCTAATGAGCGCAGCAACATGATGTATGGCAAAATTGCCGAGGCCTTGCAAGAGACGGAACAGGAGATGGTGCGCGAGAAATTGGAGATCTCGGGCATTGATCCGGAATTGGTAAATCTGGTTGATCTACGGAAACGTGATACGGCGGATTCTCAAAAGAAGATGGGAATGTTGCTGGGCATGATCTTGCCCTATATCATGATCATGATGCTGCTCACGGGAGCTTCCGTGGTTGCCGCTGATCTGGTGGCTGGCGAGAAGGAGCGCAAGACCTTGGAGACCCTTTTGGTTGCTGGAGTTAGACGCATCGACGTGGTGATCGGAAAATATCTGACTATCATCTTTATGAGTATGGTCAATCTCATTGTAAATCTATTTAGCATCAGCTTTTCGTTGCGCTACATGCTGGCGCAATCCGGCTAGGATTTGGCCGGAGCGAATATGCCGATCAAAGCGATCCTCATCCTGCTGGCGGCGATGCTGCCTTTGGCCACTCTCTTTGCGGCGATCCTGCTCTCTATTTCCACCTTTAGCCGCAATATGAAAGAAGCTCGTGCCTATGAACAGCCTCTCTTAATCGTCTCGATGATCATGGCGATGATCAGCTTTTTGCCCGCTATCGAGATGAATTCTCTGATGGCGCTCATTCCTGTGGTCAATATAGCTTTGCTCTTTAAGGCGGTGATGATTAACGACTATCAGGTATTGCATCTGATGATCACCATCATCTCTACCCTGGTCTTGGATGTAATCGCTATCTGGGTTACGATCAAGCTCTTCAATACGGAAGGAATTCTGTTCCGCTCTGATGATGATAGTGGTGGCATAAAGAGTATCAAAAAGAACAAGAGAAATTTCTTTAATCCCTATAACGGCTTGGTATATTATACTTTGGCACTGCTGGCACTCTATTACATCGGCTCCAGATGGCAGATGCAGGATTTGGCCAGTGGCTTGATTAAGACTCAGATCATCCTCCTCGCCTTGCCGGTGCTGGTGATCCTCAGGCTGCTTAAGATGCCGGTGGCCAAGACCTTACGCCTGAAATTGCCCAGCTTGAAGCAAATCGTTCTGATTCCTTTTATCGCAATTCCGGCAACTATCCTGGTGTCTCTGCTGTCACAGGTGATCAATGTGATCTATCCCTTCCCGGAAAACTATCTCGAGAGCATGGGCAAACTCTTTGAGCTGGATCTGACATTGTGGGGCAGCTTCATGGTGGTGGCAGTGGCTCCGGGCATCTGTGAGGAACTCCTCTTTAGAGGATTCATGCCCCGCTTCTTTGAAAAATATGGCATCAAGATCAATATCGTCCTTATTGCCCTGCTTTTTGCCGCCTTCCATTTGGACCCCTTCCGCTTTTTCCCGGTATTCCTTTTGGGACTCATCTTGGCCTATCTGACCCTGCGCAGCGGATCCATCGTGAATTCCATGATCTTCCACACCTTAAATAATGGTTTGGCGATATTTATTATGGCCTTTTCCGGCTCGGCTTGGTTGAATTATTTCATGCAAGATCAGGAAAATCTGCGCTATTGGGTTGCCCTGCCAGCGGCGGTGATCCTCTATCTGGCGCTCAAAACCTTTCATAAAGTTACTTTCAAAGCAGATGCATCATGTGCGGAATAGTAGGCTATATTGGCCATAGAGAAGCTCTACCCATCGTGGTGGAAGCGCTGAAAAGATTGGAGTATCGCGGCTATGATTCTTCCGGGACGGCGCTGATCCACGAAGGCGAGCTGGATGTCTATAAGAAACAGGGTAAGATCATTGAGCTGGAACGCTCGCTGCCAGAGCCTTCAAAATGCTCCGGGAATGTGGCAATTGCCCACACCAGATGGGCAACCCACGGCGAACCAAGTGAGATCAATGCGCATCCCCATCTCAGCTGTGACGGCAAGATTGCCATCGTGCATAACGGGATTATCGAGAATTATAAGCTATTGCGCCAGCAGTTGATAGACTTGGGACACAAATTCCTAAGCGAGACCGATTCCGAAGTGATCGCCCATCTTATCGAGCAATTCCTCAGCACCAAACTTCCCCTCGAGGATGCCGTGCGCGAAGCTATGAAACGCGTGGAAGGAACCTACGGTCTGGTGGTAATCAGTAAGGATCATCCGGATCGCTTAATCGCAGTGCGCAAGGGCAGTCCCCTCATCATCGGAATCAATGACAACGAGCATTTTATTACCAGCGATGTCAGCGCTATCATCATCCATACTAAGCGCGTCATCTATCTACAGGATTCCGAACTTTGCGTGCTGAAATCTGATGGATTCGAGATCTCGACCTTGGATAAGGACAGCGTGAAACCCCAAATCAAGGTGGTGGATTGGGATATATCTGCCATTGAGAAAGGGGAATATAAACACTTTATGCTCAAGGAGATCTTTGAGCAACCTATCACTATCGACAATGGATTTCGGGGCAGGATCAATGAGGAGATGGGCACCGCGCGCCTGGGAGGCTTGCATTTGGCCAGTTTTGAGCTGCGCAAAATTAAGCAGATCCATCTCATTGCCTGCGGGACTTCATATTATGCCGCCCTGATCGGTAAACACATCATTGAAGATATCGCGCGCATTCCGGTTCATGCCGAATATGCCAGCGAATACCGCTATAGCAATCCCATCATTCCGGAAGATACCCTGGTCTTTGCCATCAGTCAATCCGGCGAAACTGCCGATACTTTGGCGGCAATGAGGGAAGCTAAGGCAAAGGGCGCCAGAGTATTGGGCATCACTAATGTGGTGGGCTCCACTGTAGCCCGCGAAAGTGATGGCGGCGTGTATATCCATGCCGGAACCGAGATCGGCGTGGCTTCAACCAAAGCTTTCACCTCTCAAGTCACTATCCTGGTTCTCCTGGCTGTCTATATGGGCAGGATGACGCATCTTTCCGCCCATGAAGGAGCAAAGTATATCAAAGAGCTTACCTGCATCCCTGAAAAGGTAAAAAGTATTCTCAAACTCAATGAAGAAATCCGGCAAATAGCCGATAGCATCAAGGACAGCAAGCATGCTATGTATCTGGGACGCGGGGTAAACTATCCGGTAGCGCTGGAAGGAGCTCTGAAATTAAAGGAGATCTCCTATATCCACGCTGAGGGCTATCCCGCCGCAGAGATGAAACACGGCCCCATCGCCCTCATTGATAAAGATATGCCGGTGGTGGCAATTGCTACCAGAGATCCCCTCTATGATAAGATATACTCCAATCTGCAAGAGGTGCGCGCCCGTCACGGCAGATTGATCTGTGTAGCAACAGAAGGAGATACAGAACTCGCCAAGATCAGTGAGCACCTGATCCTGATTCCGGATACCAAAACCAATCTCCAGCCCCTCTTAACGGTCATTCCCCTGCAGCTTTTGGCGTATCATGTGGCAGACCTTAAGGGCTTTAACGTGGATCAGCCGCGTAATCTGGCTAAAAGCGTGACAGTGGAGTAGGGAGGGGCAGGATCAATATCAAAAAATCAATCCTGATATGCGGAATTAATAGTTATAGCGTTATGCGTTATCGTTGAGCCTATCGGGACTCGGGGATAACGCATAACGTATAACGGATAACGCATAACGGATAACCCTATTGCTGTCTTCAATGCCGACCTGCTTTTTCGCAAAGAAAACAAGGAAAGCGGCTGAAGATAGTTGTGCTTTTTGAACAGTCTCCCGATTTTATGGGAGCTTGGCTATCCAGTTTTCCCTTGACAGGAATCAGGCAGTTTAACTTAATTACTTAAATTATTTTTTAATAGGATTATTATGCATCAGTTTACTGAAATCTTGGCTTTGCTGAAGCAGGAAGTAGTGCCGGCCCTTGGTTGTACAGAACCGGCTGCTTGTGCTCTGGCGACTGCTTATGCAGCCAGCATCCTACCCCATCGAGCAGAAAAAATCATGCTCAAGGTAAGCCCTTCTATCCTCAAAAACGGTATGGGCGTGGGCATTCCCAATACTGGCCTTATCGGTTTGGAAATAGCTGCCGCTTTAGGTGCTGTAATTTCTCAGCCCGAACGCCAACTGGAGGTTTTGAAGGATATTTCCGCAGCTCAATTGGAAGCTGCTAAAAAACTGCTTGATTCGGTAGATTTGCAATTGAGTGAGAGCCAGGATAAGGTATATATCGAAGCAGTGCTTTCTGATGGAAATCATCAAGCCCGGGCAGTTATCCGGTGGCGACATTCCTGGTTACATCTTTTAGAAAGCGATGCTAAGGTAATCGAATTTCATGAATTGGGAGATGATGATTCCCCCAAATTGATTTCTGCATCTCAATATAATCTTCGGGATTACTATCAGTTTTGCACACAAATGGACTATCAAGAATTAGTAGACCTGGACTTGGGCGAACACACAAACCGTATCATTGCAGATTATGGTTTAAGTGAGAACATGGGAATATCTGTGGGTAGAATGATAATGCAAAATATCTCCACCGGGCTTTTGGGCGACGACATTCACCATCGGGCAATGGCGCTCACTGCTGCCGCCACAGATGCCAGGATGAGCGGCTGCAATTACCCTGTTATCAGCAATACCGGAAGTGGGAATCAAGGTTTATCTATCACATTGCCCATCATCGCTGCCGCTGAAAAGCTTGGATCCAGCCATGAAGAACTGGTCCGAGCATTGGCCATGGGTCATCTTACCAGTGTCCATATCAAAGATAAAATCGGCCTGCTCTCCTGTTTATGTGGTTGTCTTTCTGCGTCTGCTGGTGCAGCAAGCGGGATTGTCATGCTTTTGCAAGGAAATTATACGCATATTGAGTATGCTATCAAAAACATGATAGGGAATACTGCGGGGATGCTATGTGACGGTGCGAAAGAGGGATGTTCACTCAAAGTGGCCACCAATACATCCGCGGCGGTTCAGGCCGCGCTTTTAGCCTCGATGGGGCAGTGCATATCCGCAAATGATGGAATTGTAACGCAGGATATCGATGAGACCATTGCCAATCTGGCCGAATTAGTGAGGACCGGGATGGAAAAAGCTGATCAGACGATTTTGAATATTTTATTAAACAAAAAGAACGATAAAAGAGGCGTATTATGTCAAACCGATTTCAAGTAAAACTGGATCCCGTATTACCACCTGATCCAGTATTCGAAGAAGGGATTCGCCGGGCACCGGATCGGGGTTTGGATTTAAGTAAGGCTGAGATCAAACAAGCTTTGAAAAATGCCCTTCGTTATATTCCCAGCGAATTGCATCAGCAGGTAGCGCCGGAATTTTTGCAAGAACTCAAAACCAGGGGGCGCATCTACGGATACCGCTGGCGCCCGCAAGGCAAGATTATCGGCAAACCGATAGATGAATATAGGGGGATCACTGCGGCCAAGGCTATGCAGGTGATGATCGATAACAACCTTGATTTTGATATCGCTTTGTATCCTTATGAATTGGTTACTTATGGTGAGACCGGCCAGGTTTGCCAAAATTGGATGCAATATCGCTTGATCAAGAAATATCTTGAGATAATGACAGAAGATCAGACCTTGGTGGTAGCCAGTGGGCATCCTGTGGGACTCTTTCCTTCACGTCCTGAAGCACCGCGGGTGATTTCGACTAATGGCTTGGTCATCGGGAAATGGGATAACCCCACAGATTTTAAGCGTCTTACCGCTTTGGGAGTGGCAAATTACGGGCAGATGACAGCCGGGGGCTGGATGTATATCGGTCCTCAGGGCATAGTTCATGGCACCTATATCACGCTACTCAATGCGGGACGGAAATACCTCGGCATTCCGGAAGATCAAGATTTGGCCGGCACCCTTTACATATCCTCTGGTTTGGGAGGAATGAGTGGAGCGCAAGCTAAAGCTGTAGAAATCGCGGGTGGAATTGGCGTCTTGGCAGAAGTGGATTATTCCCGTATTCAAACCAGGCTTTCCCAAGGTTGGGTGAGCCGGGTTTCAAATCAACTCCCCGAAATATTCAACTGGGTGGATGCCGCACGAAAAAGCAGGACACCACTCTCCATCGCCTATCACGGCAATATTGTGGATCTTTTGGAATATGTCAACAAGCATGATATCAAGGCAGAATTGATCAGTGATCAGACTTCCTGTCATGTCGTATATGAAGGAGGCTATACCCCTGTTGGACTAAGCTTTGAGGATGGCAGGAAGATGCTTTCCGAAGATCCTGCCCAATTTAAAAAGATGGTCAATGAATCGCTCAAGCGCCACTATCGGGCACTTCTTTCGCTTACGTCCAAAGGAAGCTATTTCTGGGATTACGGCAATAGCTTCATGGCCAGTGTATTTGAGGCCGGAGAAAAGGATATCGCCAAAGACAAAGTAAGCACAAACAATGGTTTTATCTGGCCTTCTTATGTGGAAGATATCATGGGACCGATATGCTTTGATTATGGCTATGGTCCTTTCCGCTGGGTCTGTTTATCCCGCAAGGATAGTGATCTAAAAGCTACAGATCTGGCCGCTGCTGCACTGATTGACGCCAAGCGAAATTCTATGGATCGGGATAATTATCATTGGATTGTAACTGCCGAAGAAAACGCCTTGGTGGTTGGGACAAAAGCTCGCATCCTCTATGCTGATGAGGAAGGCAGAATACGCATTGCTCTAAAATTTAACGAGATGGTACGCAATGGTGAGATCGGACCCGTAATGCTGGGACGCGATCATCACGATACTTCCGGGACCGATTCACCTTTCCGTGAAACTGCAAACATCTATGATGGCTCCAATCTTATGGCAGATATGGCTACCCACTGCTTTGCCGGAAACATTGCCCGTGGTATGAGCCTGGTGGTTCTCTCGAATGGGGGAGGAGTAGGGGTTGGACGCTGCATAAATGGTGGTAATGGCATAGTATTGGATGGCAGCAAGCGCATAGATGAAGTAGTAAAAAAGGGTCTATCCTGGGACGTCATGGGAGGAGTGGCAAGACGAGCCTGGGCTCGCAATGAAGGCGCAATATCCACCTCGAAACAGTGGAATGATAAACATCCCCAGGAAGGGGTAATTACTTTGCCTGAACCCTCTGATGATAGCTACTTGGATAGCCTGATCTAACTAAAGGAAATAATGATGCTCAACAAGTTCATTCGCATGATGAAATCAGAGGGGCTCTCGGATATTGTAATCCGTAGTTTCTCGGAATACTATAAAACTCTGCAAGAAGGTAATCTGGGAATGATCCCTGAGAGCCAAATCCGTCCTCCTTCCGGGAATTCGGTAATAGATTATGAAGAATTGGAACAAATTGGGAATAACAATATCTTGAAAAAGATAGTCGTAATCAAACTGAATGGCGGTTTGGGCACCAGTATGGGACTTTCTAAGGCTAAGTCTCTCTTGCCGGTAAAAGGGAATATGAACTTTTTGGATATCATCACGAGACATATTTTGGCCTTGAGGTCGGTAAGCGGCTATGATGTCCAGCTCATGTTTATGAATAGCTTTGCCACCAATTCTGATTGTCTCGAATACCTGCAGAAATATCCTGATCTTGCACAGCAAGAACTTCCCCTATCCTTTCTGCAAAATAAATTTCCCCGAATCAAGGCGGAAGACCTCAGCCCTTTTGATCACAAGCAAAAAGATGCCCGCTGGAATCCGCCGGGACATGGAGATATCTATACTGCAATCTCCTCATCCGGAATCATGGAAAAGCTGATAGCCAAAGGTTATCGCTATGCTTTTATCTCAAATTCTGACAATCTGGGTGCAACTGTTGATACTGCGATCGCAGCATATATGGAGAAGTATGACATACCTTTTGTGATGGAGGTCTGTGAACGGAGTGAAATGGACAAGAAAGGTGGACATCTGGCTGAGGATGAAAACGGGCAATTGCTGTTAAGAGAAATTGCTCAATGCCCGGCCGAAGACCTGGAAGCATTTCAGGATATCTCAAAATACTGCTATTTCAATACCAATAATCTGTGGATTGATCTCAAAGCACTGGAATGGCATTTGATAACCAATGATTCTCTGATGCTCCTGCCATTGATTGTAAACCCCAAAACTGTGGATTCGGTGAAAGTCTATCAATTGGAAACAGCCATGGGCTCTGCAATCAGCTCCTTTGCCAATGCTAAAGCCATAGTCGTTCCCCGAAGCAGATTTGCTCCAGTGAAAAAGACCAACGACCTGGTAAGCATCTGGTCTGACATCTATGAACTCAATGACCAATATCAGATTCGACTCAAGCGCGGCTTGGAAAAAGTTCCTTACATAGAACTGGATCCGGTGTATTATGGCAATATCGATCAACTTATGAAACGCTTTGAAGAAGTGCCCTCGCTTTGCGGATGTAAAGAACTCAAGATCCAAGGTGATGTAACATTTGGGGCAGATGTAATCTGTGACGGGCGAGTTAATATCATAGCCAAGAATCCAACCAAAATCAGTCATCGTTTGATCACCGGTGACCTATACTACGAGTAAGGAGGAAAGAGGTGGTATCCAAAGCTACTAAAATTCGTTTAGGAGTATTTCTGGTCATAGGTGGCGTTTTAATCCTGATCTTTGCTGCAGCTGTGGCCGGTAACCGCCTCATGCAAAGATGGGATCAGTATTACATAGTATTTGAAGATTATCCCGTCAGTGGACTCCAGGTAGGGGGTGCGGTTAATTATCAGGGGATCAGGGTAGGTAGTGTCGGAGATATTAAACTCGATCCGGAAAATGTCAATAAAGTGATCATAACCATAAATATCCAACCCGGTACCCCAATCAAAGAAGATACAGAAGCGGTCTTAAGCTTGGTTGGGATCACGGGACTCAAGGCAGTGGAGATCAAGGGTGGCACCAATGAAGCCAAGAATCTCGCCCCCGGCAGCTATATCAAATCCGGCTCTACTTTGATCGACGATATCTCCGAGCGCGCTATGTCGATCGTAGATAAGATTGATGCCATCGCTGCCAATATTCAGGAACTTACCAATGATCAAAATCAGCAGAATGTTGCCGGTATCCTGGAAGAAACGCGGCTTGTCCTGGCCGAGACCAGAAGCAATCTGGCCGGAACGCTTGATGCTGTGAGCAGGGTATCTCATAATGTGGCAAATCTTACCGATAACTTGAATGAGAGTATTGATGATATCAGCCAAGCTACAGTAGCAACTATAGATAGCCTGAATCAAAACGCAGTGGCTGCTTTGGCGCGAATCACCAATACCCTGAATGATCAGCTGCTGGATATTACACAAAACTTAAATAATAATATCAATCAGATCACCGAACAAGGCAGCTACCTGATTCAGGATACCAGATTCCAAGTCAATACGATCGGCGAAAATACCAATACTCTTGTTTTGGATGCGACCAAGGAAATAGCAACGATCAGCGCCAGCATCAATGCCTCGCTATTGCAAATAGAAAGCATCCTGGGCTCGGAAGAATTTGCCTCACTCCTTACTAATATCGATACTTTATCCCATCAATTAGCTGAAGCCAACGTAAAAGATATGGCAAACAATCTCGGAGTTACCATCCAACGCGCCGGTGTGCTGATAAATACATTAAACAGGACCGTACTGCGCTCGCAAGATGACTTGTCAGAAACCTTGGAAAATCTACGCGACGCTACTAATAACCTAAATGATTTTTCGCGTCAGATCTCAGATCAACCTGCTATTCTCTTGCGTGGGAACTGATAACGGAGGATAATGATTATGAAACGCATAAACTTTATATTGTTCCTGGTGCTTACGACCTTGATTCTTAGTGGGTGTTTGTCCAGAGTTAATCAACCCATCACAAATTACTATGTGCTCGATTATCAGCCCAGTACGGAGAGGCAAGACCTCATTAGGAACGAACCCTTTGATAAAACTCTCTATGTGATGAACAGCCAGATCGACAGGACATATAATAGAAATCAAATCGTGGTTAAAGAGAATTTCTACCGGGTGCACTTTATGAGTAATGATTTATGGGCAAATCGTCTTTCGGATGCTGTGCCAAATATTATCAGCCAACGCATCCGAGCATACAATATCTTCTCCAATGTTACTCGTAATCCCGGACAGTACGATCCTGATTACTATCTGGAAACCAATATCATGAATATTGAGAAGATCGCAGGCGAAAACCCGCGGGCCTTTCTCAGGATTGAATTTGTCCTCCGCGATAGCACCAGTGAAAATGCAGTGCTTATCCATCGTAATGAACGCTATCAAAATCTGGATGATGACTCTACGGTTTATCTGGTGCAAGTGTTTAACAATATGATTATGCAAGAAACCAATACCTTTGCTGCAATGTGTATCATGCACCTAGCTGGTATACCTATCAGCCGTAACCGTCAAGACTATACTGAGGTCATCAGTGCGCCGGAAAAGTTCTACCTGCAGCAATTGGAGGAAACTCAAAACTATGAAGTATTCGGGGAACTCTTACTTAGCACCAAGGCACCATATACTGCTGAAATGCCCTACCGTGTAGAGAAGCTGGATAGCTTGAATACCATGGTCTCGGAGCAAGAAGGGGAATACAATACGCCCTTATTGCTCACCCCGGGGCGTTATCGTGTGATCACCGGTCACAATGAGGATATCGTAATTCCCGTCCAGGTTTTTGCCAGGCAAAGAACAGTTGTTAGTAGAAACTGGAGCGAACTCAGAGTCCGGATTCTGGATCTTAACCAAAATCAAGTGCGCCAGATCTACGACCTCTGGGTGCAAAACAAAGATGATTACGGATATACAAAGGTAGGTTCAGGCTTCTCTCTGAGTGAAGATGAGCACGGAATCGAGGAAAAGCTCTGGATTCTGCCTCCTGGGAACTATATGTTGACTCTGGGCGGATATTCATGGAGTGATCTGCGAGATTTTACCACTATCTCCCTGGCGGAAGGAGATAGCCATATTCTTACCGTGATCGTAGATGATTCCGCAAATACGGGAAGTATATTGGTAGGAGCTGGAGTATTGGCAGATGAATTGGGCATAGGAAGCCAAAAATTCCATAAAGGGATAGTACATGCTAATGTAAACCTTTCTTCAAATAATGAAGTGAATCAAAATGATCCTACTCTAAGCCTCAATTTGGCAGGGCAATTTGATAACACTATTGAATATGAAGTCCGTCCTTTCGACTTTAATCTGCGCAGCATCTACGATCTTGGTGCGAATATATCTTCAGGGGAAGACCTGAGAATCAATCTGGATAATTATTCCATTAAAAATGTCTTAATGATATATCCTTGGTCCAAAGAAAAGAAGTTTTTCAATAACTTCGCCTTTTATGGCAGAGCGGATGTGGAAACCCATTTTTGGGATGAATACAGCTACTTCTCGGATAAGAAGAACTACGTGGTCTATGATCATGAAGGCAATGAAATTATGCGCGCTTTGGACCAGGAAAAGATACGCACTAAGATAGCTATGTATCCCCTTAGGATCAAAGAGGGTACTGGCTTGACCTATAGAATAGCTTTTACTCCAAATACTTCGGTTAGTCTGCGGGGTGGATATGGATGGCAGCAAAACTTGAACTATAGATCTTTAAGCTCCGACCAAACTATAGAGGAAGACGGAATCAACTATGAAGTATATACTGAAGCTGAGGACAAATATGATAACGGAATAGAGACTACCTTGATCTTTTCCGCAGTCAATCTCTTAGGATTCGTCTCGATGAATTCCTCTTTCGACGCTCTCTTTCCCATAGAAAATAACAACGTGAAGCCATATATCGATAATGAGAACCGCCTTAATCTGCGATTATATCGCAATATATCAATCGATTTTGCGGTTGCCTTGAGATATGACGAAGCCAATAAAGATTGGCTCGTCTATAACTATAGCACATACCTTCGCTTGAGTCTGTTTTACTAATGCAGCTTTATCTTTCCGACCGAACCTTAGTATTGGAAGGCGAGCTGAACAAGCTTACTGTACCAATCGCTGCCAAAGAGCTAAAAGCTACTATCAAGCAGAATCCTGTGACCATGATTGATCTAAGCAGAATCTCTATGATAGATAGCGCGGGTGTAGCTTTTTTGGAAGAACTGCAGCTCTATCTGGCACCCAAGACTACACTTTTGCTCATCAAGGGCGCTTCCTCAAACGTCCAAGCGGTGATCGATACTTTCTCTTCTTCAGATTCCCTCAGGATTACCAAAGAGCGTAAAAAAGGCTATTTTGAAGAGGTTGGGGAGAAATTTATCAATTTTTGCCAGGAGCTTTATAGTGGCCTTACTTTGGCTTCAGAGATATTTTACTACAGTGGAGTCGGTTTGTTCAGCAGAAAGGGGCAACGCAAAGGATCTTTGACTCAGCAAGCAACTCAGTTGGGTTCTCAAGCATTGCCGATTGTGGCGTTATTATCCTTGATCGTAGGCTTTATTATTGCTCTGCAATCCGGAGTACAGCTCCAAAACTTTGGAGCCAATGTCTTTATTGCGGATTTACTTGCCATTACGACGGTGAGGGAGATGGGACCCCTGATCACAGCAATTATCGTAGCTGGAAGAAGTGGAAGCTCCATTGCCGCCGAGATAGCTACCATGCAGGTAACCGAAGAGATCGATGCTCTAAAGATGATGGCGCTGAATCCCATCCGCTACGTCGTGGTCCCCAAATTTCATGCCATTACTATCGTCATGCCTATTTTGGTAATGTTCAGCGTATTAGTAAGTGAATTTGGTGGAGCCTTGATAGCCATAGGTTTGCTGGATATAGCGCCTGAAACTTTCATCTCCAGGTCTATAGCCATGATATCCATCAAAGACATCATTGTGAGCTTTGGCAAAAGCATTTGGTTTGCCTGGGTGATTGTAATCATCGGCGCCTATTACGGTTTTCAGGTTAAAGGTGGAGCTGAAGGGGTAGGGAAAGCCACTACTTCCGCCGTGGTCAGCTCAATTTTTGGAGTCATCGTGTTTGATGCCATATTCAGTCTGTTATATTTATGAAAAAGCAAACTCCCATCATCGAAATCCGTGATCTAACCGCCAAATACGGTGAGACTACAGTGCTCGATAATATAAGCGTAGATATTTATCCCCAAGAGATCACCGTTATTCTGGGCGTTAGCGGTTGCGGAAAGACCACAATGCTAAAGAATATGCTGCGTCTTTATGAACCGGCGGGCGGGAGCGTCAGATTTTGGGATCAAGATATTCTGAGCTTGGATGATGCGGCATACAACGAGGTTCTCAAACGCACGGGTATGTTGTTTCAAAATGGTGCCCTGTTAAATTCCATTTCTGTTTATGAGAATATCTCAATCCCCTTGGAAATGCACACCAATCTTTCCACCGAAATAATAGACCGGATGATTCGTGTCAAGCTTGCTTTGGTGGGTCTTTCAGAAGCTATATACAAATATCCTGCAGAGCTCTCCGGGGGGATGAAAAAGCGGGCAGCGCTGGCCCGAGCCCTGGCTTTGGACCCTCACATCCTCTTTTGCGATGAACCTTCAGCTGGTCTGGATCCTGTCACTTCAGCTGCTTTGGATGAATTGATTCTGGACCTCAAAAAGCAGCTTCAGATGACGATTGTGATCGTTACCCATGAGCTGGGCTCCATTCATCGCATCGCAGACAGGATCATCTTTTTGGATGAGGGGAAGATACTCTTTACCGGCAATCTCGCCGATGCCATGCAAGCTGGAATTCCCCAGATAGATAGATTCTTCAAAGTCGGAATGTTTTGATGCTGAAGATTATCGTAGCCATGGATCAAAATCGTGTGATCGGTTCTAAGGGTAAAATCCCTTGGCATATAGCCGAAGACCTGGCCTACTTCAAAAAGCAGACTCTGGGACACTCTGTCATTATGGGCAAGAATACTTATCTTTCGATTGGTAGAGCTTTACCTCACAGAAAGAACATCGTGCTCAGCCGTGATCCCGCTTTTGCACCCCCGGATGCTCAAGTCTGCAAGAGCTTGGAAGAAGCAATATCTCTCGCCCCTGATGCTTTCATCATTGGAGGTGCTTCCATATTTGAACAAGCCTTGCCTCAGGTCGATCAAATGTATATCACTCATATTGAGGCGCACTTTGCTGGCGACAGATATTTTCCCAGAATCGACTACGCAGCATGGCAACAGCTCTCTTGTCAGGATGCAGTGAGCGATAGTGGCTACTCCTTACGCTTTTGCATTTATCAAAGAAGCAAAGCTAAGCTATAGGAATGAAATGGATTTTGAGGCAAATATCCTGATTGTGGATGATGATGACGTAGTTATCAATATTATAAATAATATCCTATCTCGTGATCACTACAAAACCGATCATTGTC
The DNA here is from genome assembly GCA_029982875.1 of Candidatus Cloacimonadota bacterium. Lineage (GTDB taxonomy): Bacteria > Cloacimonadota > Cloacimonadia > Cloacimonadales > Cloacimonadaceae > UBA5456. Next base: position 17,147 of record JARRCD010000031.1, read on the forward strand.
ACAGCGGCGAGGAAGCCCTGCAAAAAGTAAGCGAAAAGGATTTTGATCTCGTTCTGCTGGATCTTCACATGGGCAAAGGGATGGATGGCTATGAGGCCTGCAAGTTGCTCCATCAAACCCGCCCCGAGCTGCCTGTGATTCTGGTTACCGCAAATCAAGACGATGAATCCGTAAATCGTGGCTTTGAGGCAGGTTCTGCCGATTACATCAAAAAGCCGGTTTCCAGATTGGAACTCTTGGCACGAGTGAATAATACTATCACGCTTAAACAGGCCGAACGCAAGAATCTGCAATTGATCGAAACCTTGCAAAAGGACTTGAATATAGCGGCAAATATCCAACAAGCCATGCTTCCCAAGTGGATTTATCTGGATCGCAAAATAATGTTTTCGTCCTATTACGAGCCCTGCGAGACCATTGGCGGCGATCTCTTTGACCATATCAAGCTTTCAGATGATAAATATGTGATCTACATCGGTGATATCTCCGGCCACGGCGTGCAGGCTGCGCTACTGATGAGTGCCATCAAATCCACTATCCGGCTCATGATCGAATCTTCCGAGGATAGCAAAAGCATGGCTCGGTTATTTACCGAACTCAATGCCCGGCTCTATAACGACCTTTTTATGCGGAATAACTATCTTACCCTGCTGATGGGTGTGATTGATCTCCAAGCGCAGGAATTTCGCTTTCTGAATGCCGGTCATCCGCCTCCCCTGAGATTGGATACTATCAGGAATGAAGTGCATATAATGGATGAAAAGGGGTCCCTTCCTTTAGGCTGGCTACCGGGAACCGTGTATCAGGATGCAGAGATCGAGCGCATTCCTCTCGTGAGCACGGATATCTTTTTGGTTTTCACAGATGGTATCTATGAATGCACAAATTCAGAGATGGAACAATTTGGTATCCAGGGTTTGAAAAATCTGCTGGATCATGAGATTTGCCTTGATTCATGTATCAGCCTGCCCTACAAGATTCAGGATTATTTGGAAAGAAAGCAATTTGAGATGGGTGCTGATGATTTTAGTCTGTTCTCTTTTCAGGCTATTCAACCCGATGGAATGGTCAAATATCCGGAAGGAATCACCAGGCGGCACCATCTTTTTATGCACTCAGCGCTGAAAGATGTGGCAAATACTGCGCTGGAATGCGAAAAAGTGGTCTTGGCCTGGACTCGCGATTACGTCCTGGCAGCCAAGGCAGAGCTGATCGTCGATGAATTTCTGAATAATATTGTTGCCTATGGCTACAAATATCAAGAAGCCTCTGAGATAGTTATAGAATTTAAGGTGGTCTCGAAGATACTGTCTATCCGCTTTTGGGACAAAGGGATTGAATGGATTCCTCACGACCTCTGTTTTAATATCGATAATCCCTACAATTTTGACTTGGATGGGATGGAGATGAACGGACGTGGCATAAAGATCATCCTCTCTATCTGTAATCGCTTCAACCGCATCAGATTCGGTTCTCTCAATGAAACACAGATCGAAATAGAGATATGATCTCCATTATTATCAGAGTCAAAAACGAAATGCCCTGGCTTGAACGTACCTTGCATATGCTCGCAAAGCAAAGTCGCCAGGATTTTGAATTAATCTGTGTGGATTCCGGCTCTCAAGATGGCTCCTGGGAATTGCTTCAAAACATCCAATCTGCTATATGCTATCAGATTGAGCCTCAGGAATACATCCCCGGCAAGGTCTTGAACCAAGCCCTTAAATATGCCAAAGGCGAGTATATAGTCTTCAACAATGCAGATTGCATCCCCTGGGATAATAAGTGGCTGGAAAACCTGATTAGACCCTTGGAAGAGAATGCCGATATCTGTGCCGTATTTGCCCAACAAATCCCCAGAGCCGATGCCTTCCCCTATGTGCAAATGGACTATCAGCGTGCTTTTGGCGAGGGCAAAATCTCCAAGCGTTGGCGTCATTTCTTTTCCTTGGCGAGTTCGGCTATCCGAGCTGATTTGATTTGCAAATATCCCTTTGATGAGCAAATCCAATATTCGGAAGATATACTCTGGTCCTGGCAGATGAAGCAAAGGGGCTTTCAAATCCAATATGTGCCTGAAGCTAAAGTAGAACACTCGCATAATTACACCCTGAAAGAGCTAAGAAAGCGCTTCACCGGAGAAGGCGAAGCGGAAGCTTATATCTACCATGATATCTACGATCAAGCGCCGCAAGAGCTCTCCTTTTTTAGAACTGTTATTATCTCTGCAAGTATTCAGATAATAAGGGATTGGATATATCTTATTAAGAAAGGACAATGGGAATGGATTGTTAAAACAATGATAATCAGATTATATCAGCGCTATTATGCCTGGAAAGGAAGAAACCAAGCCTATCGCCAGCGGCAAGCCAGAAAGAGCATGCTAATTAGTTGCCTGGCTTTTGATCATGGGAAGTCTGGGATTTCGGAATATATCATAGCCACTACCCGGCAGTTTCTCAAGACTCACAAAGTCGCTCTGCTGATTCATCCTTCCGATCGCCAAATATTTCCTCTCAAGGACGAAAATCTGCGGTTTATCCAAGTGCCGGAATTTCTTAAAAAGCCTCTCTTATCGGTGGTTTTTCATCTCTATATCCTGCCTTGGTGGAGGGGACTCAAGCGATATGATATCATCTTTTTACCTGCGGGAAACCGCCGTCTATTTTGCCGATATCCTCCCCAAACGATTGTCACTTTCCACGACCTCTCGCAATTTCACATCTCTGCCAAATATGATTTCTTTCGCATGCTCTATATCAAGCATACTGTAGGTCATTACATCCATAAAGCTCCCCATATCTTTGCCATTAGTGAGAGCACCAAATACGACTTACGTAGGTTTTACGGTGTCGCAGGGAAGAAAATTCTGGTAAATTACAACGGCTTTGATTCAGACAGACTGCAAAATCCTGTTTCGCAAGATGAGCTAAAACAAAAATATGGCTTACAGGGCAAATACATTCTCTATGTAGCCCGCATAGAGCATCCTGGTAAGAATCATCTCAAGCTCTTGCAGGCTTATGAAAAACTGCCGGATAAGATCAAAGAAAACTATGAACTCGTTTGTGCCGGTAGCATTTGGCATGGGGGAGAGCTGGTTATAGATTACTGGCAAAATATGAAGGATCGGGCCCGGATTCATTTTCCCGGCTTTGTATCCGGCGCAGAGCTTGCCGGTTTATACAAATATGCCTCCCTATATGTCTTTCCCTCGCTATTTGAAGGTTTTGGTTTGCCTATGCTGGATGCCTTTGCCAGTGGAGTGCCGGTGGTTTGCTCCAATACATCTTCTTTACCGGAAATCGGGAGAAATGCTGTATTGACATTCAATCCCAAAGATCCCCGCGAGATTGCCACCGCAATGCAAAGTGTGCTTACCAGTCCAGACCTGGCGCAGCAATTAATCTCACGTGCCTATAAGCGCTTGGAAGCCTTTAGCTGGGAAAGGCATTGCAACAAGCTTTTACAAGCTCTGCAATCATAGGCGAAGTTGAGCAAAAATTCTTCTAACGTATTGATACATATGCTCCGATTTTTATTTTGGGCACTAAACTCTACGCTTTGACTTTGCGTATGATTTGGTTTTTTGAGACCTTTTGATGCGCGTCCAACTCATATGGATATC